>JAEMSB010000382.1:3939-4958 GCA_016463045.1 Niveispirillum sp. | reverse complement strand
GTTTCCTCCGGCGGCGGTGCGATTTCCTCGATGATCTCTGTCTTGATCGGATCGGCGATCACATGGACCACCTTCTGAGCCAAGCCAGTAGCCAGCGCGTAAATCACACCCACATGCAGGAGAATAACCACCGCGATGCCAACCAACCGCCCTGAACTCTGCGGCTGTTGCCGCCGATAAGACGATTGCGACAGGTAGGACATCGGTCGGTCACTCGATCCACAGGGGGATGGGGCTTCCGCCATAGCACACATCGACGATCAAGACATCCGCCGGACTTGGTTAAAAACCCGGTTTTTTATCTTGACCCTCAGTACGGGCCATGGGCCGCATCACCGTAAGACCACAACCCGCCCGGTCGAGGGAAGGTATGGCGGCCAGCCGGAGATACAGCATCGGAGGCGAGGGACTTTGGCCATTTTTCCCGTTGCCGGGAAGCCGGGCCGAAGCCAGTTTCGGGTTGGGTATCCGGACGGATCAGGCACGACCAAGCGCGGTGCCCAACCGTCTTCTCTTTATCCGGCGAAAGCCGGCGGGCCAGTCGGGCAACGCCCGGCCTCCCGATGGCGCCCTTCCGGCGTCAAGCCGATGCGAAGGGCGCGCGCCACGTCGCTGCCACGCAGGGGCAACGCGTAGAACAGGGCGATGGCAACAACGAGAAGAGTGGGCAGCGGGACAGGGTCACCACCACCGGCAGCACGTTCACGCTTGCCATGGCCGACAGGACGGGAGAATGCAGCCGCCACCTCAACGCCACGGTCGTGCGTCGGGCTGGCAGGCAGCACCTGTCCGGTCAGGAAATTCGCGGTCGTCGGCAGGGGAAAATTGGCGGAAGACGGGCTTACGTTCCGGGGCAGCATACCGCCCAGGACCACCATGACCAGGAACAGAAGAGCGAGGAGCCCATGGGCCCAGCCGCGCATCATGTCGTGTGTCGCCTCCACCAATCGGCACCATGGCCGAACCGGAAGCGACACTCTCACAGCGTTGCGGTCAACACAATGCCCTAAAGCATAGGG
>JAEMSB010000382.1:0-3929 GCA_016463045.1 Niveispirillum sp. | reverse complement strand
GCACTATTCTGCCCGCGATTGTGTGTAACGGTCGATAATTCCCGCATAGGCAGACAGATCGTATCCCGCATCCGCGGCGGCGCGCAATATTGCTTCGCTATTGCGGCTTCCGGCTTTCGCTTCTGCGAGCGCCCACAGAATCGTGCAGCGCGTACCCGACCGGCAATGGGCCAGAACGGGACCGGGCGCTGTGGCCAGCGCACTCCCGAAATCAGGGGCCACAAGCTCCAGTGTCGGGCCGGTGGCGGGCTGATAGATATAGGTGAGGCCCAGTTCACGGGCCAAAGCGCCCGCCTGGGCGGAGGAGAGCTGTCCAGGCTCCTCCCCGTCCGGGCGGTTATTGATGATGGTGCGGAAACCTGCGGCGTGCGCGTCGCGGATATCCTGCTCCGTCACCTGCGGCGAGACCGACAGACCATCGACCAGAGGACGTACATCCAAAGCCATGACGACCCCGCGCAAAGGAGTGAAAACGAGCTACTTATGACCGACCGAAAAGGGCGAATTTGAGGCGGCAGCATCAGATCCTTGGTGGAGGTTGCTCCGAATCCGCCGCTTTTGTTCGCACCTGCGATGTATAAATAGGCAGGTTCTGTTGCGTCGCAACATGCGCTGATGCAACCCAGCCCGGCCCTGTCGGTCGGACATGGCTCCTATCTGGGGATCATCCGGCAATGCGCAAGGGGGTTGCGGCTTGGTCGGCGATGCCACGTGCCCGACGACGGACCGTCACCAGCAGATCCAGCATGCGCTGGCGCTGATCCGGCGTCAGATCACGCAGCAACATGTCGTTGATACCCTGACGCTTGGGCTGCAGACGGCGCAGCATCTCCAGCCCTTCGGGCGTGACGCGCAGGAGCTTGCGGCGGCGGTCCTGGGGGTCGTCCTGCTGGCTGATCAGGCCCTTGCGAATCAGCTCCGTGACGGTGGCGGAGATGTGCGGGCGGGAAAGGCCGCGGGCCGACGCAATCTCGGAGGAGAAGATGCCCTCATGGGTGCGGGCCCCATCCTGGAAGTTAGCATCACCGGCCACATTCATCAGCACCGTCCATTGCGGTGCCGTCAGGCCAGCCTCGCTCAGCATCTCCTCGCACTGATGCGCGATGATGTTGGCAAGGTCCATCAGGTTGAGGGCGATGGCGTCTTCGGCGCGGAAACGAAAAGTGCTGTTCGGCATGGCTGGCCCCTGGTGACTGGTCATTGGATGCTCACATCCTGACCGCATCACCGGGGTTCCGCATTGACACGGATCAATTAAATGTTCCGTGGTCCAACCATATGGATAGGGATCAGCCGATCCCGCGCTCTGTCCAGCCCGTGGTCAGGGCGCGATTGCTGTCCACATCGGCGGGGAAGTCCATTTCGCCCCATTCCAGACCCTGGATGGAGACGGTGCCGACGCTGCCATCGGTCTTGGCGATGGTGTCGATGACGGACAGGTACCAGCGGCGCAGACCTTCCGGCGTGCGTAAGGTCTTCTCCACTTCCGCCGCGAAACGCTTGCCGCCCTCGGCGCTGAAGCACAGGAAACCGATGCTTTCGCCGTTCACGATGTCGAGCGGCAGGGTCTTGCCGATCTGCATCAGGTTGCCGTCGGCGTCGGTGCGCACCTTCATATCGTCGGCGTCATAGCCATCCTTGGCGTCGATGGTCACCGTGATCGGCTTTTTCGCGTCCGACAGCAGACGCTTGGCAATCTCCGGCTCGAACAGGGTGTCGCCATTCAGGATCAGGAACGGCCCGTCCATCTCTGCCCGCGCGACCCAGCAGCTGGCCGTATTGTCAGCCAGCGCATAGAAGGGATTATAGAGCGTGCGGGTGGTGATGCCCGGCACATCCATGGCGGCCAGTGCCTCTTCCACCCGGTCGGCGCGGAAGCCGGTGACGACCACCGCCTCTGTCACGCCAGCCGCAGCCAGACCCCGGACCTGCCATTCCAGCAGGGTACGGCCCGACAGGTCGATCAGGCATTTCGGCCGGTCTTCCGTCAGGGGCATCAGACGCTTGCCCTGGCCGGCGCTCAGGATGATGGCTTTCACTTTGACCCAGGCTCCACAAAGGACGACCGGTCACGCCGGCCGCTTCCCGAAAAATGCCGCGGACATTGCCGCGAAAGGACGGGGATGACAAGCGGCTTCGTGGCCAATGCCCCTGCCCGCCCTCAATCCTCCGCCCATTTGCGGATCAGATTGGACAGGCATTTGGAGAGAAGGTCGAATTCCGCCGTTTTACCGTCGCGATTGAATATCCCCTGCCGCGCCGTGTCGAGGTCGAACAGAAGTTCCCGCTCCGCCGCGTCGCGCACAAAGGACCGTATCCACCCTGCGGCCACCAGCCGCTGTCCCGCAGTGACCGGCGTCACCCGGTGAAGCGTGGTGGACGGGTAGAACAGTCCCGCGCCCGCCGGCAGCTTGAACGCCACATCACCCGCCGCCGTCTCCATCACCAGTTCCCCGCCCTCGTAACTGTCGGGATCGGCCAGAAACAGGGTAAAGGAGACATCGGTGCGCACACCGCCCATCAGGGCATCGTCGACATGGCTGCCATAATGCTGACCGCCCGAGGCACGCGCGAACAGAATGGGGCCGAAACGCTGCGGACGGGTCGCCATGGCGGCCACGGGGTGCCGGCGCACCGCCGCCTCCACCATGGCGCGCAGATCGCCATGGGCCGGGTCGTCACCCCGCAACTGCTCATTATCCTTGACCAGCTTGGCGTGCCATCCCGCCGTCGCCGCGCCCGGCTGAAACCGTCCCGCCCCCAGTCGCTCCGCCATCAACGCCACCTCATCAGGTGTCAGGACATTGGCGATGGGCAGGATCATGATGCGACACTCCGCGCAGGGAAAGGCGAACGATTAAGACTGCGAATGACTTGCAATTGAGTGGGCATCATGGCACGGTCCCGCCTCACCTCACCCTTATATTCTATGCATGGGAGCCTTGGGTCCATGATCAAGCTTCAACCCCGTCTCTGGGTCGGCGTCGGCCTGTCGGTTCTGGCTGGTGGCGCCGCCCTGGCCGATACAGCGACCCCTTGGCACCAGGATGGCGCCATCGCCATGCAGGTCGCCCAGGGTGGCGAGGGCGGTGAAGGGGGTGAAGGCGGAGAAGGTGGCGAGGGCGGTGTGTCCGCCGAGGATGCCGCCAAGGACCCGGTGGCCTTCATCTCCGCCCTGGATGTGACCGCCGCGCATTATCATGCCGGCCTTGCCGCCTATAAGGCGGACCGGCATCAGGCTGCGGGCGAGATGTTCGCCCACCCGATCTCTGAAATTTACATCGATCTGGAGCCAGTTTTCACGGCCCAGGGCGCCAAGCCGTTCCAGGATGAGATGAGCAAAGCCTCTGAACTGGCGCTGGGCAATGCGCCCGTGGCAGAGGTGGAAAAGGCCGCCAAGGCCGTGCTGACCGCCTTGGATGCCACCGCCACCAAGGCCCCGAAAAGCAGCGACAGCGCCAAGGCGGTACAGGCCAAGCTGCTGGCCGGCATGATCGAGCGTGCCGCACGCCAATACCGCTCGGCCAGCGCCAATACCGAGTTTGAGCCCTATCTGGACGGCTACGGCTTCGCCATTACCGCCAAGGTGCGCTCAGAAGCGCTGGTGAAGGCCGGCGTGCCCCTGCCGGCGGATGTGACGGCAGCCATCGACCTGCTGCTGAAGGCCTACCCCACCGCCCTGCGTCCGGCCACGCTTCCCGTGGCACTGGACGCGCTGTCGGTTCAGACCTCAAAGGCGCAATTGGCCCTGTCCCGCGTGCGCTGATCACCCTTTTCGGGGCGCCCGGGCCAGGATCATATCGACCAGCCCGGGCGGCAGCACGCCCAGCAGCCATGAAATTGCGTAGGTGGGGAACGGGAAGGCCACTCTTCCCTTTCCCGCCACCAACCCCCGCCGGATGATGCGGGCCGCCCGGTCGGCATCCTTC
>JAEMSB010000381.1 GCA_016463045.1 Niveispirillum sp. | reverse complement strand
GAGCGGGAGATGGCCCTGGTCAAGGTCGTAGCCAATGGCGAGAAGCGGGTGGAGTCCTTGCGTATCGGTGATGTGTTCAAGGCCCGCGTCGTGGACGCCACCATCAACAGCTTTGTGTTTGAGATCACCGGCACCGCCGATGACCTGAACCGCTTCATCGATCTGATGCAGCAACTGGGCGAGGTCGATATCAGCCGGACGGGCGCTGCCGCCCTGTCGCGTGGCACGTCGACCCTCTAAGATCAGTTCAAGTTTACCCCAATGCCGGCGCTCCGTACCGGGGGCCGGACCTGACCACAGCAGAGCAGAACGAAGGAACATTCCCATGCGCGTCTATTACGATCGCGACGCCGACGTCAACCTGATCAAGGGCAAGAAGGTGGCCATCGTCGGCTATGGCAGCCAGGGCCATGCCCACGCCCAGAATCTGCGCGACAGCGGCGTAACCGACGTGATCATCGCGCTGAAGGCCAATTCGCCGACCCGCGCCAAGGCCGAAGCCGCCGGCTTCAAGTGCGTCACCCCGGCGGAGGCTGCGGCCACCGCTGACGTGATCATGATCCTGACGCCGGACGAGCATCAGGCCGAGCTGTACAATAACGAGATCGGCCCGAACCTGAAGCAGGGTTCCGCCATCGCGTTCGCCCATGGCCTGAACGTGCATTTCCGCCTGATCGAGCCGCGTCCCGACACGGACGTGTTCATGATCGCCCCGAAGGGCCCCGGCCACACTGTGCGCGGTGAATATAAGAAGGGCGGCGGCGTTCCCTGCCTCGTCGCCGTTCACCAGAACGCCTCGGGCAACGCCTTCGATGTCGCCCTGTCCTATGCGTCTGCCGTTGGTGGTGGCCGTTCGGGCATCATTGAGACCACCTTCAAGGAAGAATGCGAAACCGACCTGTTCGGTGAGCAGGCTGTCCTGTGCGGCGGTCTGACCAAGTTGATCCAGGCTGGTTTCGAGACCCTGGTCGAAGCTGGCTATGCCCCGGAAATGGCCTATTTCGAGTGCTTGCACGAAGTGAAGCTGATCGTGGACCTTATCTACGAAGGCGGCATCGCCAACATGCGCTACTCCATCTCCAACACGGCCGAATATGGTGACTATGTCACCGGTCCGCGCATCGTGACGGACGAGACCAAGGCCGAGATGAAGCGCGTTCTTACCGACATTCAGTCGGGCCGCTTTGTCCGCGACTGGATGCTGGAAAACAAGGCTGGCACCCCGTCCTTCAAGGCCACCCGCCGTATCGAGGCCGAGCATCCGATCGAGGAAGTGGGCGCCAAGCTGCGCGCCATGATGCCCTGGATCTCCGCCAACAAGCTGGTGGACAAGTCCAAGAACTAAGTTTTGGTTGCCGAAAGGAAGCCAACGGTCATTACCCATGACCGTTGGAGGCCGGCGACCGCCGGCCCGCGACCGCGTGGTCGCGTAAGCCAAGCCGCCGGATGGTGGCGCCCGGCGTCTGAGGGAACTGCAAAAAACCGCTCGGTGGGGAAACCTGCCGGGCGGTTTCCGTTTTGGCGACTATCACTAAAGATACAATTTTAACGACTTGCCCGTATCACGCGAGTGTCTTACCCTTTGGGTGGATCAAAATGATCGCCTTTGGGGGAGCCCATGATCTCGCTAAACGCGAGTCCGCTCTTCAGCGCCACGAATTCCATGGCGATGAAGACGGCTATCGACCGCCATGTCGATAAGGCGGTCGAGGAACGATTCAAAAAGACCAACGACCCGCAATATCAGGGCCGGTCGCAGCAAGATATCTATAAGCGCCTGATGGAGATCGGTCTCACCGGTGGCGGGTTCGAGGAAGCCGCCAAAAGCGCTGCGCGCGTCGAGGAACTGGGCAAATATATGGATCAGGCCCGGTCGGAGATCGACCGCAAGGCCGCCAATGAGAAGCTGACCCAATCCAAACGCCGCATGGGCGAGCTGGAGCAGGAGGCGCGTCAGGCCGCCGCGCGTGGTGATGCCCGCAAGCTGGCACAGATCGCCCGCGAGGCCACCGGCATGACCCGCAAGCTGGCCGAAGAGGCCAAGGGTCTGGTGGAGGGACGCAATGTCGATCCCGCTGAACGCGCCGCCGCCATTGCGCGCGGCGAACCCGATCCTGCCAAGCCGGTAGAGCCGCAGCCCGGCATGACCGCTGGCGGCGTTCCCGTCTCCTATGCCCGCGCCTATGTGCAGGAGGTCCGTGATTTTGCGGGGCGCGCCCGCACCTTGCTGACCCAGGCCGAAGCCAACAAAGGCAATACCCTGTGGATGAGCGAGGAGGAGAAGCAGAAGTTCGAAGAGAGCCTGAAGGCGTCGCGCGATGATCTGGCGGCGGCGGGCGAAACCCTGGAACGGTTGAACGGCACCCTGGAAACCATCGATCCCGGCGGGGCGGCGGATGCCGCTAGCACCAGCGCCGGGACCATGATGGATGTGACCTACACCAGCACCTATACCGAGACGCTGACCATCGCCATTCAGACCACGGAATCGTTTGTGTCGATCACGGCGTGATCAGCCGTTGATGTAAATCCGGTGGTACCGCGACCCCAGGCGCGTCAGCACCTCATACCCGATGGTGCCGGCCTCTCGCGCCACTTGATCGACATCGCGGTGTGGACCGATGATCTCGGCCCAGCCACCGACCTGCAGCAGCCTATCGGGCACCCCCGTGACATCGGCGGTCAACAGGTCCATCGACACCCGACCGATCAGGGGGGCGGCATAGCCTGCCACCATGGCAACACCCTTGCCGGCCAGCGACCAGGGATAGCCATCGGCATAACCCATGCCCAGGGCGGCCACCTTACCCGGTGCCCCCACGCGGTGGGTCGCGTCATACCCGACCGTGTCGGGCGGGGCCACATCGCGAATTTGCAGGATACGGGCCAGCAGCCGGATGACGGGCCGCATCGGATTGGGCGCCCAAGGGGCGGGGTTGGGGCCGTAAAGCCCGATACCCGGTCGCACCAGATCGAAATGATAATCGGCCCCGTGGAGGATACCGGCAGAGTTCGACAGGCTGACCGGCGCCTTGGGCAACCGGGCCAGCGCCGCCCGCAACCGCCGCAACTGTTCCGCGGTGAAGGGATTGGTCGGATCATCGGCGCAGGCCAGATGGCTCATCCAGGCCTGCAAATCGATGCCATCCAGCAGTCCGGCTGTATCATTGCATAACCGATCCAATTCAGTGGGGGGCAGGCCCAACCGATTCATTCCGGTGTCGATATGAATAAAGGCGGGCAGTTTGCGCCCCAGCTTGCGGGCATGGGCGTCCCAGCGTTCAATCTCGCACAGGCTGCTGAGCACCGGTACCAGACCGCGCGCCGACAATTCCGCCTCCGTCCCGGCGGGCACACCATGCAAGACCAGGGTGCGGGACTGGGGCAGGGCGGTCTTCACCCGCACCCCGGCCTCGATATCCGCCACGAAAAAGCTGCGGGCACCGGCCTGCCACAGGGCCGATGCGACGGCCACATCGCCCAGGCCATAGCCGTTGGCCTTGACCACGGCGGCGCATTCCGCCCCCGGTGCCCGGCCCGCCATGAAACGCCAATTGGCGATCAGGGCGGCCAGATCAATGACCAGCACAGCGCCAACGCGCGCCGCCTCGGGGCTGTTCAACAGCCCCGCCAGATCACTCGTCATACGATCCGCCGCCATGCTGCGTGTCGAGATCGCCGAAGCGGGTGTAATTGCCGTCGAAATACAAGCGAACGGTGCCGACGGGACCGTGACGCTGCTTGCCGATGATCACGTCGGCGGTGTTATGGACCTGGGCCAGCCGGTCCTGCCACTGCGCATAGCGGTCATTATACTTGTCTTCCGACTCGTCGGGGCGGCGGCCCGGCTCCGCACGTTCCAGATAATATTGTTCACGGAACACGAACATGACGACGTCGGAATCCTGCTCGATGGAGCCGGATTCACGCAGGTCCGATAGCTGCGGGCGTTTATCTTCCCGGTTTTCTACCGAACGCGACAGCTGCGACAGGGCAATGACGGGCAGGTGCAGTTCCTTGGCGATGGCCTTCAGGCCGCGCGTGATTTCGGAGATTTCCTGCACACGGTTCTGCTCGCCCCGGCTCGACCCGCCGCCGCGCAGCAGCTGCAAATAGTCGACCACCAAAAGGCCCAGCCCATGGGTGCGCTTCAACCGGCGGGCGCGGGTGCGCACGGCTGTGATGGTCAGGGCCGGCGTGTCGTCCACGAAGAAGGGTACGCGTGCCAGATACTGGCTGGCTTCCACGAATTTCGGGAAATCGGTGGCCGTGATCTCGCCACGCCGGATCTTGTCGCCCGACACCTCCGCCTGATCGGCCAGGATACGCAGGGCCAGCTGTTCTGCCGACATTTCCAGGGAGAAGAAACCGACCGGCGCCCCTTCCTTGCCGCCGGATAGCATATAGGCCTTGGCGGCATTGAAGGCGATGTTGGTGGCCAGCGCCGTCTTACCCATGGAGGGGCGTCCGGCCAGGATCAACAGATCGCTGGGATGCAGGCCGCCCAGCTTGGCGTCCAGATCACGCAAACCGGAGGTAACGCCCGTGACATGGCTGGAGCGGCGGAAGGCGGCCTCTGCACTGGCAATGGCGGCGGTCAGCGCCCGGTCAAAGGGGATGAAATCGCCCTTGATGTCGCCTGTGGCCGCCAGCTCGAACAGCTTCTTTTCCGCATCCTCGATCTGGTCGTTGGCCACGATGTCGATATCGTGCTTATAGGCCTGATTGACCATATCCTCGCCGACTTCGATCAACTGCCGGCGCAGATAGGCGTCGTGGATAATCCGCCCGTAATCCTCCAGATTATGGACGGTGACGATGGCGGCAGCCAGGCGTGCCAGATATTCCGGCCCGCCAATTTCCGACAGGTCGCGATCCTGCTCGAAATAGGCTTTCAGGGTGATCGGGTTCGCCACCTGGCCCCGGTCGATCATCTTCAGGACGGCCTGATAGATCTTCTGGTT
>JAEMSB010000380.1 GCA_016463045.1 Niveispirillum sp. | reverse complement strand
GGGGGGGCCGCTGGGCGGTCTGCTGGGTGCCCTGGCCGGCCACGCCGTGGACGGGTTCCGGGACGCTGAACAGACCCCGCGCGGCAGCGATGATCAGGGCCGCCCCGATCAGACGCAGACCATCGCCTTCACCGTCGGCGTCATCGTTCTATCGGCCAAGATGGCCAAGGCCGATGGCGTGGTTCACCGGGTGGAGATCGAGGCGTTCAAACGCATCTTCCATGTGCCCGACCATGAGCTGCGCAATGTCGGCCGCCTGTTCGACGCGGCCAAGCGCGACAGCGCCGGGTTCGAATCCTATGCCAAACAGCTGGCGCAGATGTTCCAGGACAGGCCGGAAGTTCTTGAGGAGCTGCTGGCCGGCCTGTTCCACATCGCGGTGGCCGACGATATCGTACATCTGGCCGAACTGGCCTTTCTGCGCCGCGTGGCGGAGATTTTCGGCTTTCCGCCCGACGAGTTCGAACAGGTCTGGCGCCAGCATGGCACCCGCATCGAGGGCGCGAACGCGCCGGAGGATGATCCCCATGCCATTCTGGGCGTGCCCCGGGACGCGGATTTCGACACGATCAAGGCGGCCTATCGCAAGCTTATGCGCGAAAACCACCCCGACGCGCTGATCGCCAAGGGCATGCCCCAGGAATTCATCGATCTGGCGCATGAAAAAACGGCGGCGCTGAACACCGCCTATGAAAAGCTGGAGCGGGAGATGCGGGGGAAGTGATCCCCCGCGCCACCCATATCAATCACGGAAATTAATATACTGCAGCGGCTGCTCGATCTTCAGCCCCTTGACCAGGGCGATGCAGGCCTGCAGGTCGTCGATCTTCTTGCCCTGTACGCGCAGCTCATCACCCTGGATGGAGGCCTGGACCTTCATCTTGCTGTCCTTGATGGCCTTGTTGATCTGCTTGGCCAGGGTCTGGTCGATACCCTGCTTAACCTTCACGGTCTGACGCAGGGTGCCGCCGGCGGCGTTTTCTTCCTTGCCCCAATCCAGGCAACCCGGGTCCAGCTTGCGCCGCACGAAATAGCCTTTCAGCATTTCAGTCAGCTGCGCCAGCTTGGTGCTGTCCTCGGTATGGATGTGGATTTCGTTCTCCTTCTCCTTCAGCTCCATCGTGGATTTGGAGCCTTTGAAGTCGAAACGCGTCTGCAATTCGCGCAGCACACCCTGCACGGCATTGTTCACTTCGGCGATGTCGGTCTTGGAGACGATATCAAAGGTGGGCATGGGGAAAAGGTTCCGGGTACGGTTTAAAAAGCTGGCCACACATTAACACCAGCCATCCCGGCCCGTCACCCTTCCCCGAAAACGGGTCAGCCCTTCGCCACGCTCACCTGATTATGGGCCATGGTCGCCCCATCACCGGCATGGGCCTGTTCCCCGGCGGACATGGCCGCCACCACGAACAGACCGGCCAGGACCAGGGCTTGCAGGACCATGGCGGCACGCTGCTTAAAATTCGTCGCTTCACGCATTACGGCCTCCCTTAAAGGCTGGATGTTGATCCTGGGCATCGCCCCGATACCCGATGAACTGACTATATAAGCGACTCTTTAACATGCAAATGTTTAATATTGTCACGGACAGGTTTCGCATCGGTAACGCCTGTCTCCTGTTGCACGAAGGGCACAGGTGCGGGCTGTCGCGGGACCGCTTTGGGCCTTTGCGGGCCGGGATACGGGTGCTAGATGTCTGAATACAGGCCCGTTAAGGGCAGCTGACAGGAACAAGTGATGACCAAGCCGTCCTTCGACCAAGATGCAGCCAACCTGCTGGACGATCTGATCCAGCGTGCACGGCGCGCCGGGGCCGATGCCGCCGATGCGCTGCTGGTGGATGGGGCGTCGCTGTCGCTGTCCACGCGCCTGGGCAAGCCGGAAGGGCTGGAACGGTCGGAAGCGGGCGATCTGGGCCTGCGCGTCTTTGTGGGTCGGCGCATGGCCGTGGTCTCCTCCACCGACCGTGGCCCGCGCATGATCGCCGAACTGGCGGAGCGGGCCGTGGCCATGGCCCGCGCGGTGCCGGAGGATCCGTTCTGCGGGATCGCCGAACCGGGCCAGATCACACAATCCTGGATCGACCTGGACCTGAACGACCCGGACGAACCCAGTGCCGATGCCCTGATCGAAGCGGCGAAGGCCACGGAGGATGCGGCCCGCGCGGTGACCGGCGTCACCAATTCCGACGGTGCGGATGCCAGCTGGAGCCGCAGCGCCGTCACCCTGGTGGCCAGCAATGGCTTTGCCGGCGGCTATGGCGTGTCGCGCCGGTCGCTGTCGGTTTCCGTCCTGGCCGGCGAAGGCACCGGCATGGAACGCGACTATGCCTATCACTCCACGGTCTATGGCAGTGACCTGGAAAGCCCGGCGGAGATTGGCGCGCGTGCCGGTCGCAAGGCCGTGGCCAAGCTGAACCCCCGCAAGGTGAAAAGCCAGACGGTGCCGGTGATCTTCGATCCGCGCCTGTCGGGCGGGTTCCTGGGCAATCTTTGCGGGGCCATTTCCGGTGCCGCCATTGCACGCGGCACCAGCTT
Source organism: Niveispirillum sp. (assembly GCA_016463045.1). Lineage (GTDB taxonomy): Bacteria > Pseudomonadota > Alphaproteobacteria > Azospirillales > Azospirillaceae > Niveispirillum. The sequence continues at coordinate 2,426 of JAEMSB010000380.1, read as the reverse complement.
CCTGAAGGACAGGCTGGGTCAGACGGTGTTTGCCCCCGGCATTCAGGTGGTGGAGGACCCGCATGTGCGGCGCGGCCTTCGTTCAAAGCCGTTCGATGCAGAGGGCCTGCCCAACCATCGCCGCAACCTGATCGAGGATGGGGTGCTGACCACCTGGATCCTGGACCTGCGTTCATCGCGCCAGTTGGGCCTGACGCCCACGGGCCATGCCACGCGCGGCACCAGCGGCCCGCCATCGCCCAGCCCCACCAATGTCTATCTGGCCCCCGGCCCCCTGTCGCCCACCGAACTGATGGCCGATATCAAGGATGGGCTGTATGTCACGGAATTGATGGGCCAAGGCGTGAACGGGGTCACCGGCGATTATTCGCGGGGCGCCGCCGGTTTCTGGATCGAGAATGGCCAGATCGCCTATCCCGTCAGCGAGATCACTATTGCCGGCAATCTGAAGGACATGTTCCGGCGCATCGTGCCGGCCAGCGATCTGCGCCTGCGCTATGGTATCGACGCGCCCACCATCCGGATCGATGGGATGACGGTCGCCGGCATGTGAGACAGGGCAACTTGTTCCAATAAAAAAGGCTCGGCGGGGTAATTCCGCCGGGCCTTTTTATTGGAACCGCATCAGGCGCATTCGGCGCGAAAGCCGGTGCGGGCGGCCAGGATGGCGATCTGGGTACGGTTGCGGGCACCCAGCTTCTGCATCATGGCGCGGACATGCACCTTCACGGTGCCTTCCAGAACGCCCAGCTGACGGGCGATTTCCTTGTTGGAACAGCCGGACAGCAGCAGGCGGAAAATATCACGCTGACGGTTGGTCAGGCGGGAAACCGAGGCGAAATCGGCGCGATCCTCCGCCGCGGGCACGGCAACGGCGGTGGTCAGCATGCCATAGGGCATCTGAACATAGCCTTCGCGCGTCAGGGCAAGGGCCACCGCTTCGGCCAGAACAGCGCTGGGGTCGCTTTTCAGCAGGCAGGCGACAGCACCCGCCGTCAGCAGCGTGCGGGTTTCCGCCGGGGTGAAGGACGACGACATGATGATGGCGGGCACACCCGGAACCTTTGCCAGGAAACCCGCAATGGCGGTCATCCGCTCGGCCCCAAGACCATCGGCATCCATCAGCAATACATCAGGAAGATTGGCCGCCTGCGACAGCAGGGTCATCGCCTCCGCCGGGGTGCCGGCCTGTAATGTCTGGGCACCGTCATGCAGGGAGGCAAGGGTGAGGGCCAAGCCGTGACGGACCAGCGCTTGTGGATCAACGATCAGGAAACAGCGGCGGCGCACACCGGAAATGCCGTCCGCCCCGGTGGGACGTGCGTAGGAGTCCGTGGTCACAACACGAAACGGGCTGCCGCCCCGGCGCACGGCGATGGTCATCCCGACCTCCAGCAAAGGGGCATCCAGCCCGGTGTTAACCTCTCGTACATATTCATACGGATTAAGTCTTCTCGCAACCTCCTTCTGTTCAATTCCATGAGAATCTGTTTATATTATTCGTAGGAACCGAGTTGTTATGAAATTAGATCGAAATTCGAAGCTTTTATCCTTGGCAGTTACTTCGCATCTCGATCTATCGATTGTATTTTAACTAAACTTTCAGCGACAGGCCCAAAAGGCTTGGAATCATGGGAAAAATTCCCGTCGGATGCGACATGCGCCTGGTTCAGCGGCGATGGGAATTGGCTGGATCACAGGGGGTACGGGGGCATGACATCTGGATCGGTGATGCTGGTTGACCATGATCAGCTGTTCAGCGCGGCATTGGCCGCCTTGCTGGAAGAAGAAGGGATGGCGGTGGAGTCCCCCCTGCCCTCGCTATCTGCCGCTGAACAGGCCCTGACCGGCGGGGCCAGGCCCGCCTTGATCATTACCGACCCTTCCGGCCTGGACCGTGTCGATGATGGCGACCCGCTGACGCGGCTGCGTGCCCTGGCGCCGGATACGCGGCTGCTGGTCCTGTCCGCCGATCTGGCGCCGCCGGCGCTGAACCGCAGCCTGTCTGCCGGCGCACACGGCCATGTCTCAAAGGGGGCGTCGTTCAACGCCGTGCTGCGGGCCGTACGCCTTATCCTCATGGGACAAGCCGTCTATCCCGCCACCGCTACCCAGGGAATGGGCCAGACCCAGGCGCAGTCCCCGACGCAGGCTGAACCGGGCGCCGACACGGCCAGCAGCGCCGACCTGTCACCCCGCGAAACCCAGATTCTGGCCTGTGTCATCAGCGGCCATTCCAACAAGGCCATCGCCCGGCGCCTGTCGATCACCGAAAGCACCGTGAAGATGCATTTCAAGAATGCCATGCGGAAGATCAACGCCGGCAACCGCACCCAGGCCGCCATCTGGGCCATGGAACATGGCATCGCCCCCATGGCCTGAAACGCGAAAATAAAAACGAATTCTCGTAAAAATCAATATAATCC
>JAEMSB010000379.1 GCA_016463045.1 Niveispirillum sp. | reverse complement strand
GGTGGGACAGCCCCGCTTCGCGCACCTGCACATGCAGCAGGAAGTCGTTGCGGATGCTGCCATCGGACAGGCGCACGAACAGGGGGGTGCGCTGTGGTTCCAGATCAACACGCAGGGGCGAAAGGGTCAGCGCGGCCCACAGGCTGCCCCCCAGCGCCAGCAGACCCACGGTCAGGAACAGCATCGGCTTGGCCGCAAAAGGCTTGGATGTGGGCTTGGTCCAGGTACCAGCATTCGCCTCGCTGTCGAACCGGATCAGGCCCGTAGGCCGCCCGATCTTTTCCATGACGCTGTCGCAGGCGTCCACGCACAGGCCACAGCCGATGCAGCCCATCTGCAGCCCATCGCGGATATCAATCAGGGTCGGGCAGACGGTGACACAGCGGGTGCAGTCGATGCAGTCGCCGCGCGTGCCATCGGGTGGCCCGCCCAGGTCGGGGCGCAGGGGGATGCGTTTACGCCCCCGCTCCTCCCCGCGCCAGGCCTGATAGGTGACAACCTGGCTGTCACGGTCCAGCAGGGCTGCCTGAAACCGCGGCCAGGGGCACATATGCAGGCACACCCGTTCGCGCGCATACACGCCCAGCAGCCAGGTCAGTCCAGCGATGATCAGTACCGTACCGCCCGCCGCCGCCGCCGACCCGCCCAGCAATCGACCCAGAAGGCTGGGTGCATCATTGAACCAGCAGGCAAAGCCAAAACCGGTAAGCAAGGCCATGCCGATCTTCACTGCCCGAACGGGCAAACGGCGATGTTCACAGAAGCGGTCGATGGCGAAGAACAGGTCGGTCCAGACCGTTTGCGGACAAGCAAAACCGCACCAAACCCGCCCGGCCAGCGCTGTTGCATAGAACAGCAGCGACGCTGCGGCCACCAGGAGGCCAACGGCGATGGGTAATTCCTGCGGCCAGAATTCCAGACCGAACAGGAACAGCCGCCGCCCTGGCAGATCGAACAGGATCGCCTGTCCAGGCAGGTCCGATCCCCGGTCCCAGCGCAGCCAGGGCATCAGGAAGAACCAGCCCAGTAGCAGCAAGGCCAACCCTGTCTTGGTACGGCGATATCGACCGCTGACGGCGGCGGGGGCGGCCATCACTCACCCCCACCCAGGCCATGGACATAAAGCGTCAGCATGCGCAGGGACGCCTCGTCCAGTCGCGTGGCGAAGCTGGGCATCACACCCATGCGGGGATTGTTGATCTGGCGCATGATGGCGTCGCGGCTGCCACCATAGAGCCAGATGGCATCATTCAGGCGCGGGCCGCCCATGTCGCGCCCACCTTCGCCTGCATCGCCATGGCAGGCAGCGCAGTTTTCCTTGAAGATCGCGGCGCCGGGCAGGCTGGTGCGGCTATCGGCCTTCGACGCATCGGACAGGGTCAGGACATAGTCCGTCACCTGTGCAATCTGATCCTTGGACAGGGTGTCGGCAAAGGCGGGCATCGCCGATTGCCGGCTGTCCGCATCCTCATTGCGGATGCCGTGGCGGATGGTCTGGATGATGTCGGCCTGCTTGCCCCCCCACAGCCAGTCATCATCCAGCAGAGCCGGGAACTGCCCCTGCTGACCACCACCGCCAACGCCATGACAGGCTGCGCAGTTCTCATTAAACAGGGCACGCCCCCCGGCCTGGGCAAAGCGGCGCAGAGTCTCATCCGCGCCCGCCTCCTCCAGCGGCGTGGCGACCAGCCGGTTGCGCAACGGGCCCTGTGCCGCCGCCGCCATCGCCTGCTCATCGCGCAGTTCCTGGCGGCTGGACCAGCCCAGCACGCCGGGTTCCAGGCTCTTGGTCGTCGCAAAGGACGGGTACAGCCACAGATACAGCAAGGCGACGGCGATGGAGATCAGGAACACCGTGATCCACCAGCCCGGAATGGGCGTGGCCAGTTCCTTGATCCCATCCCATTCATGGCCAGTGGTCAGCCGGCCCGTCACCGGATCACGCTCACGCTGCGCCATTATCATCATCCTTGATCTGGAACGGGATACGCGCATGGTCGCGCATGGTCTGTGCCTGCGACGGGCGGAAGGCCCGCCAGACAATCCCCAGGAAAGCCGCCACAGCCAGCAACAGCCAGCCCTGACGGAACAGGCTCAAAATCGCCTCATCGGTCATTTGGCGGCCCCCTTCTCCAGACGCGCGTCACGGAAATCCACCAGGGTACCCAGCACCTGCAAATAGGCGATGATTGCGTCCATCTCTGTCACCCGGTCCGGCTGACCGTCGAAATCACCCAGCCGCGCCTTGGGATAGCGGGCCAGCAACCCTTCGGTATCGACGCCCGATGCCTGCGCCTTGGCGTCGGCGATGGCCTGCTTGATCTGCGTATCGGTATAGGGAACACCGACCTTGCGCAGGGCTGTCAGGTGGGCGGGAAGGCTGTCCAGGTCGATATCCCGGTCTTTCAACTGCCGGTAGGCCGGCATGATCGATACGGGCACGACGCTACGCGGGTCCTCCATATGCGCCAGATGCCAGGCGTTGGAATATTTCAGGCCAACACGCGCTAGGTCGGGGCCGGTGCGCTTTGATCCCCACAGGAATGGGTGGTCATACATGCTCTCCGCCGCGATGGAGTAATGGCCGTACCGATCCACCTCGTCCCGGAAGGGCCGGATCATCTGGCTGTGGCAGGTATAGCAGCCTTCACGGGTGTAGATATTGCGGCCCATCTGTTCCAGCGGGCTGTAGGGGCGGATACCCGCCACCTTCTCCACCGTGCTTTCGATACGGAACAGGGGCACGATCTCCACCAGCCCGCCGATGGCGATGACCAGCAGGGACAGAAGGGAGAGCAGCGGCAGGCTACGCTCGATCGTACCGTGATTTGGCGTACCGTGATTGGGGGTGCCTTGGTTGGCCATGTCAGTACCCTTCCCGCGATCAAGCCGTGACAGCCGGTGCGGCGGCCACTTTCGGCACCCGCACCGCCGGCTGGCGGATGGTCATGATGATGTTGACGGTCATCAGGATGCCGCCGGTCAGGTACAGGACCCCACCCAGCGCACGGATGACGTAATAAGGGTGCAGCATCGCCACGCTGTCAGCGAAGGAATATTGCAGGAAGCCGAGCGCGTCATAGGCGCGCCACATCAGCCCCTGCGTGATCCCGCTGACCCACATGGCGGTGATGTAAAGAACGATGGCCAGTGAGGCGATCCAGAAATGCCATTCCACCAGCCGCACCGACCAGAGCGGACGCCGCCACAGCCGGGGCACCATGAAGTAAAGGGCCCCGAAGGCGATGAAGGCGACCCAGCCCAAGGCGCCGGAATGCACATGGCCCACGGTCCAGTCGGTGTAGTGCGACAGGGCATTGACGGATTTCAGCGCCATCAGCGGCCCTTCAAACGTCGCCATACCATAGAAGGCCACGGCCACCACCAGGAACCGCAGGATCGGGTCGGTCCGCAGCCGTCCCCAGGCACCCGACAGGGTCATGATGCCATTGATCATGCCGCCCCAGGACGGCATCCACAGCATGATGGAAAAGGCCATCCCCAGCGTCTGGGTCCAGTCCGGCAGGGCCGTGAAGTGCAGATGGTGGGGGCCCGCCCAGATATAGAGAAAGATCAGCGCCCAGAAATGCACGATGGACAGGCGGTAGGAATAGATGGGCCGTTCCGCCTGTTTGGGCACGAAATAATACATGATGCCGATGAAGCCGGCGGTCAGGAAGAACCCGACCATATTGTGCCCGTACCACCACTGGATCAGCGCGTCCTGAACCCCGGAGAAGGCCGAATAGCTTTTGGTGCCGGCGAAGGAGACTGGCATCGCCAGATTATTGACGATATGCAGAACGGCGACGGTAATGATGAAAGCCAGATAGAACCAGTTGGCCACATAGATGTGCGGTTCCCGCCGACGCGCGATGGTACCGGCGAAAATGGCCGCATAGGTCACCCAGACCACCAGCAGCAGCAAGTCGGCATACCATTCCGGCTCGGCATATTCCCGGCTCTGGGTGATACCCAGCACATAGCCGGTGATGGCGATGACCAAGAACGCCTGATAGCCCCAGAACAGGAAATCGGCCAGCCGCCGTCCGCCCCACAGGCCCACCATGCAGGTCCGCTGCACTACATAAAGCGAGGTGCCGATCAGGGCATTGCCGGCAAATCCCAGGATGACACCGGTGGTGTGGACTGGCCGCAGGCGTCCGAACGTGCCCTCCAACCCGATATTCAACTGCGGAAAAGCCAGCAGCAACGCCACCCAGGTGCCCGCAGCAAAGCCGAACAAGGCCCAGATGATGGTGGCCAGAGTGAAGCGGCGGACAATGGCCTCGTTCAGACCAGGAATGGACCCGGCGGCCAACGCCGGAGAAAATGTGGGGGAGTGGGCGTTATTCATACTTCTGGTCCCGTGAAAGGGGCTGGGCAGGTGCGACGAAATACGCCACCTTCAAAGATGCGACGGCCCCGGCAGAGGTGCCGCGCAACCCTGTGCAACACAGGCGGGAGGTGACGATGGTGTCGTTGAATGAGGGGGAGCGGATGCTGCCGTTGCCCACCGGTTATGTCCCGGTGCCCAAGGTGCGCACCCTGACCAACCAGGATCTGCAACAGGCCCTGACGGATGGCTGGCGAGACTTCGCCATGGAGCCAATGTACGGCCTGATCTTTGGCGGCACCTATGCCCTGTTGGGGCTGGGTGGTCTCCTGGCCGTTGCTTTGCTGGGCTGGACACACCTGCTGTTCCCGGCGGTGACAGGCTTCCTGCTGTTCGGGCCATTCGCGGCGCTGGGTCTTTATGACATCAGCCGCCGGCGGGAGTTGGGCCGCACCGTGGACGGACCACGCGTCTTCTTTGCCTGGCGCCGGCATGGCGGCACGCAAATCGCGCTGCTGGGCCTCTTCCTGGTGTTCAGCACCATTGTCTGGCTGAAAGCCGCGACCCTGATCTATGCGCTTTATTTCGGGCCGGCACCCATGGAACTGGGCTCTCTCTGGGGTGCGGTGGTCGGCAGCCTGCATGGGCTGCAG
>JAEMSB010000020.1 GCA_016463045.1 Niveispirillum sp. | reverse complement strand
GCATGATGTCGCCGGTGCGCAGGCCGGTGTTCAGCACGTTCTCCACGGCATTTTCCAGGATATCCGCCTCGGCCTGCAGGTCGAAGGACCAGCGGAGCGCCATGGCGAAGGACAGGAACATGGCGATGGGGTTGGCCAGGTCGCGGCCGGCAATGTCCGGGGCCGAACCGTGGACCGGCTCATACAGGGCCTTGCGCTTGCCATTGGCATCGGTGGCACCCAAGGACGCGCTGGGCAGCATGCCGATGGAACCGGTCAGCATGGAGGCTTCGTCCGACAGGATGTCGCCGAACAGATTGTCGGTGACGATCACGTCAAACTGCTTGGGATTGCGCACCAACTGCATGGCGGCGGCATCGGCCAGCATGTGCGACAGTTCAACGTCCTGATACTCGGCCTTGTGCAGGGCGATCACTTCCTGACGCCACAGCAGGCCCGACTCCATGACATTGCCCTTCTCGGACGAGCAGACCTTGTTGCCGCGCTTGCGCGCCAGTTCAAAGGCCACGCGGGCCACGCGGTGAATCTCGTGCGTGTCATAGACCTGGGTGTTGACGCCACGGCGTTCACCGTTCGGCAGGTCGGTGATGCCGCGCGGCGTACCGAAATAGACGCCGCCCGTCAGTTCACGCACGATCATGATGTCCAGGCCGCGCACCACATCGGGCTTCAGCGTGCTGGCATCGACCAGCGCGTCGAACACCTTGGCGGGGCGCAGGTTGGCGAACAGCTCCATCTCCTTGCGCAGGCGCAGCAGACCGGCCTCGGGGCGCTTGTCAAAGCCCAGATTGTCCCATTTCGGACCGCCCACGGCGGCCAGCAGGACGGCATCCACGGCCAGGGCGCGGGCCATGGTCTCGTCCGTCAGGGGCGTGCCATGGGCGTCATAGGAACAGCCGCCGACCAGACCTTCCTCGATCGCGAACTCAATGCCGCGCTTGCGGGCATACCAGTCGATGACGCGGCGGACCTGACGCATGACCTCGGGACCGATCCCGTCGCCCGGCAGCAGAAGGAGCGAACGCTTCGACATGAAATACCTCTGTATGTTTGCTTGGCATTGGCGGCGTGTCTTCGCCGCGGCTGAATTCATAGACCTTCCCGGTCACGCCGCCAAGGGGCGGCGCGCTTTGGGGGTGGTGCCAAAGGTACAGGTGGATCAGGAGGCCCAGAGCCAGGGCTGACCATCCTTGGCCTTGGCTTCGAAGGCATCGATGGACCCGGCCTCGCGCAGGGTCAGGCCGATATCGTCCCAGCCATTCAGCAGGCACTGGCGACGGAACGGCTCCACATCGAAGCCAATCTTCTCACCATCCGGCAGGGTGATGCTCTGTGCTTCCAGATCGACCGTGAAAGTGGCGTTGGCGCCATTGTCGGCGGCGGCCATCAGACGGTCCACCACCTCGGTCGGCATGCGGATCGGCAGGATGCCGTTCTTGAAGCAATTATTGAAGAAGATGTCAGCGAAGCTGGGCGCGATGATGCAGCGGATGCCGAAATCGGCCAGCGCCCAGGGCGCGTGCTCACGGCTGGAGCCGCAGCCGAAATTATCGCCGGCGATCAGGATCTTGGACTGACGATAGGCCGGCTTGTTCAGCACGAAATCCGCGACTTCCTGGCCATCCTTGAAACGCATGGAGGCGAAAAGGCCAGCACCCAGGCCAGTACGCTTGATCGTCTTCAGATAGTCGGCGGGAATGATCATGTCGGTATCGACATTCATCAGGCGCAGCGGGGCGGCAACACCGGTGAGCTGAACAAACTTTTCCATGGGGCATACCCGACGACAAAGGGGACGAAACGGCCCCTTTTCTGCCATGTGGTCGCTGCCTCACGCAATACATGATCGCTGGAAGGCAGCCCTGCGACAGATGCTTGCGTAGTACTTAAACCACCACCCTTTTTTGACCGGTTGTCACCAATGGTCGGGATGGCAGAAGGGCAGGCCACACCCTATCTTGAAGGGAAGACCAAAAATCTGGTTCAGCGGAGGGTCGCGCCATGCGTGTGTTCCGTATCATCCTTCCCGTCACCGCCATCGATGATGCGGCCGCCTTCTATGGCGCGCTGCTGGCGCAGGCGGGTCGGCGCGTTTCGGCGGGCCGGCACTATTTCGATCTGGGTCAGATGGCGCTGGCCTGTTACGACGCAGAGGCCGAGGGTGATGAAGGGCCGGTACCGCCCCAGCCGCAGCCGGTCTATTTCGCCGTGCATGATCTGGAGGATTTCCACGCCCGTGCGGTGGCTGCCGGTGCCGTGATGGAGGGCGGGATCGATACCCGCCCCTGGGGCGAACGCAGCTTTTATTGCCGCGACCCGTTTGGCAACCCGCTCTGCTTTGTGGAGGCAGGCACGGAGTTTACGGGGTGATGCCTGTCACGCCGCCTTGCCCAGATGCTCCTTGACACCGCCGGCCATCAGGAAGGCCAGGCATTCATTGCGTCGCGTGCGATAGGCGCCGGGCGTCATGCCGACCGTGCGGCCGAAAATGCCCGTCAGATGGGCCTGGGATGAAAACCCCGTTTCTGCGGCGATTTCGGCCAGCGGCAGATCGCTTTCCAGCAGCAGGCGCTTGGCCCCGTTCACGCGGCGGGCCAGGACATAGCGATGCGGCGCCTCGCCCAGGGCCGCCTTGAAACGGCGGGCGAAATGGCTTGCGCTCAACCCCGCCACGGCGGCCAGGGTGGCCAGAGACAGGTCGTCATCGAGGTTCTGTTCCACGAACAGCAGCACACGGCGAAGCTGCATAGCGGAGAGGGCGTTGCCGGTGTCGGCACCTTGACCTGGGCGGCGAGCCAACACGGCCTCAACCCCCTCCGTCTCGGCGGCGATGCAGGCAGTGAATTGCGGGGGCAGACAATCGGGCGGCGGAACGGGCATGGCATCTCCCCTGTCTGAACCGGCACCGGCATGGGCGCGGGGCTGGATCATCAACATGGATCGCCACGGGCCGACGCCCAGGCCGGCCACGCTGTCAATATCGACAGGGATGGCCAGGGATGGGGCGGGCGTGGCGGGAATGGACTGAAAGAGACCGGCGGATGAAAGGGTAACCCCGATACCGGCTCCTGACCATATGATTAACCGTCCGACCCATGGCCGGTCTGTGCGCGTCGTCACTGCTGCTGAAAAACAGGCGAGCTGCGGGTGATATCGATGTCCTTTGAGGGTTTGGCGCCTGGTGGCCCCTTGTTCTCGGAATTGGTCCGGCAAAGGTCCTGTTTGCCGGGATTTTCTCCGTAACAGCCCTGGACATGGCGGCCCATAGACCGCACATAGACGCGGGGCAAATGTACCTGTGCAGTTGGAGTTACATCATGGGTTTTGCGCGTCGCATCGCGCCGGCCGCCATTGCGGCCATGGCCACCTTTTCCCTTTTTGCCGGCGCTGCTATGCCGGCCTTTGCCGAAATGGTCCTCAATCGCGGTAACCAAGCGGAACCGACCTCGCTGGACCCGCATAAGGGCACCGACGTGCAGTCGGCCCGCATCGGCTACGACCTGTTCGAAGGGCTGATGACCTTCGGGCCCGATGGCAAGACCATCCCCGGCGTGGCGGAGAAGTGGGAGATCAGCCCCGATGGCCTGACCTATACCTTCACCTTGCGCGCTGACGCCAAATGGTCAGACGGCACCGCGGTGACGGCAGAGGATTTCGTCTTTTCCTGGCGCCGGCTGGTCGATCCCAAGACAGCATCCGACTATGCCTATTTCCTGTGGCCCGTGAAGAATGGCGAGGCGATCAGCAATGGCAAGATGGCGCCTGACAGCCTGGGGGCGGTGGCCGTCAATCCGCGTACCCTGAAGGTGACGCTGGAACGTCCCACCGGCTATTTCCTGGCATCGCTGGTCCACCGCATGACCTATCCGGTGTCCAAGGCCAATGTGGAAAAGTTTGGTGCCGACTTCGTGAAGCCGGGCAATCTGGTCTCCAACGGCGCCTACAAGCTGACCGACTATATGCCGCAATCCTTCGTGAAGGCCGTGAAGAACCCGTTCTTCCGCGAAGCCAAAAGCGTAAAGGTCGACACGGTCGTCTTCCACCACACTGACAGCCCGGAAACCGAACTGCGCCGCTTGCGTGCCGGTGAACTGGATATCGTTCAGATGGCGCCGGTCACCCAGATCGACTGGCTGAAGCAGAATATGCCGGAGGTGATGAAGTTCTATCCGGTGCTGGGCACGCAGTATCTGGCCATCAACATGACCAAGGAACCGCTGGCGTCCAACCCCAAGCTGCGTCAGGCCCTGTCGCTGGCCGTGGACCGGCAGATCATTGTGGACAAGATCACCAAGTCCGGCGAGGTTCCGGCCTATACGCTGACGGCGCCGGGCGTGCCCGGCTACACCTTGCCCGACGCCAACATGGCCAAGGCGACCCAGGCCGAACGCGACGCCATGGCCAAGAAGCTGGTGGCCGAGGCTGGCTATGGCCCCGGTGGTAAGCCCTTCACGGTTGAGATCCTGCACAATACCAACGAAAGCACCCGCAAGATCGCGGTGGGCATCGCATCCATGTGGCAGTCCAAGCTGGGCGCCAAGGTCAGCCTGAATAATCAGGAATGGAAGGTCGTGCTGCAAAATGCCGGGGAGAAGTCCTACGCCAACATGGTCGTGCTGGGCTGGATCGCGGACTTCCCCGATCCCTACACGTTCCTGAAGCTGTTCCTGGCCGATGTCGGCAAGATGAACCGGTCCGGCTATGCCAACGCTGCCTATGACGCCAAGCTGAAAGAAGCCAACCTCACCACCGATCCGGCCAAGCGTCTGGCCCTGGTGACGGAGGCGGAAGCGATGATGCTGGCCGATGCGCCGATGATCCCCATCTACCACACCTCTTACCGCAATCTGGTGCATCCGCGCGTCAAGGGCTGGTTCGAAAGCCCGATGGGCGTGCAGCCCACGCGCTATATTGAGGTCAACCGTTAACAAGCGGTTTTAATAAGGGGCGCCCGTCACCAATGACGGGCACCCCCAACCGGGCCATCAACAATAATCAGGCCCGGAGCAAACAGGCGGTTCGCAACCCACCATGTAAGGAACAGGAGATAATCGGGCATGTCGTCATTGTGGAAGAAGATGCGCGGTCTGGTGGCCGCCACGGCCCTGCTCGTGTCGGGCATGGGGCTGGCGGCGCTGCCGGCGCAGGCGGAAAAGGTGCTGCACCGGGGCAATGGCGCGGAGCCGGAAACCCTCGACCCCGCCAAATCCAGCGGCGTGCCCGAAAGCTGGCTGCAATATGACCTGTTCGACGGGCTGCTGATCCCAGACGGCAAGGGTAATTTCATCCCCGGTGCCGCCGAAAAATGGGATGTCAGCGCCGATGGCCGCGTCTACACCTTCCACCTGCGCCGTAATGCCAAATGGTCGGACGGCACGCCGGTGACGGCGCAGGACTGGGTTTATTCCTGGCGTCGGCTGGTCGATCCCAAGACCATGGCCGATTACGCCTATTTCCTATGGCAGGTGAAGAACGCGCAGGACATCACGCTGGGCCGCAAGGCACCGGAGACGATGGGCGTACGCGCCGTCGATGATTACACCTTCGAGGTGACGCTGGTCGCACCCACCCCGTATTTCCTGTCAATGCTGCACCATCATGCCACCTACGCTGTGTCCAAGGCGAATGTGGAGAAGTTCGGGACGGAGTTCGTGAAGCCCGGCAATCTGGTCACCAACGGTGCCTATATGCTGGCGGAATCGGTGCCGCAGAGCCACATCAAGATGGTGAAGAACCCCCATCATTATGATGTGGCCAATACGAAGATCGACACGGTCTTCTTCTACCCGACCGAGAACCAGGAAGCCGAGCTGAAGCGCTATCGCGCCGGCGAGTTGCACATCGCGTACGAGGTGCCGGTGGCACAGATGCAGTGGCTGCGCGAGAACCTGAAGAGCGAGCTGCATCTCGCCCCTTATTTCGGCACCTATTTCTATGCGCCGAACATGACCAAGGAGCCATGGAAGTCCAACAAGGACCTGCGTCTGGCCCTGAACCTGGCCATCGACCGCGACATCATCGTGGAAAAGGTGAACCAGCGCGGCGAAATCCCGGCCTATAGCTTTGTGCCGCCCAACACCACCAACTATACCCAGCAGATCCCCGACTATGCCAAGTGGACGCAGGCTCAGCGTGACGCCAAGGCCAAGGAATTGATCGCCAAGGCCGGCTATGGTCCGGGCGGTAAGCCGCTGGAGATCGAGGTCCTGTACAATACCCAGGAAAACCACCGCAAGGTGGCCATCGCCATCGCCGCCATGTGGCAGCAGAAGCTGGGTGCCAAGGTGACCTTGAACAATCAGGAATGGAAGGTGTTCCTGAATACGCGTGACGAGAAGAAGTTCAAGGACATCACCCGTCACGGCTGGATCGGCGATTACAACGACGCCAATAATTTCCTGGAACTGCTGCGCGGTGATATTGGCAAGCAGAACCCGTCCGCCTTCTCCGACCCGCAGTTCGACCTGCTGATGGCAGAAGCCAACACCACTGCCGACACGGCCAAGCGAGCGGCCCTGTTGCAGCAGGCCGAACGCCTGATGATCGAGGAAGTGGCTGTCTTCCCGATCCATTTCTACAGCTCCAAGCATATGGTCAGCCCCAAGCTGATCGGCTGGACCGACAATCTCCAGGATTTGCACCCCTCCCGCTTCCTGGACCTGAAGCCGTAAGAGACGGTTCTTCCGAAACCCCGGCCGCACCAACGGTCGGGGTTTTTTCTTGCCCGCATTCCGGGGGCGTCTATCCTGGGTTTCGGCCCTTCGGTGGAATGGAGAATCTCTGGTGCGGTTCCTGGCGACGTGCGTGTCCTGCCTGCTGTTGCTGGTCACCCTTCTGGTGGCGCCGGCGCGGGCAGAGATGGTGCTGCACCGTGGCAATGGGTCGGAGCCGGAAACGCTGGACCCCCATAAGTCGACGGGCGAGGGTGAAAGCTGGATCGAGATGGACCTGTTCGAAGGGCTGGTCACGGCGGATGCGCAGGGGCGCATCATTCCGGGTGCCGCCCTGTCCTGGACCATCAGCGATGACCGCCTGGCCTATACATTCAAGCTGCGCCCCGATGGCAAATGGTCGGACGGGACCAAGGTCACGGCGTCGGATTTCGTCTTCTCCTGGCGACGGCTCGTCTCGCCCGCCACCCGTTCCCGATACGCCTTCTTCCTGTGGCCCGTAAAGAACGCGGAGGCCGTGTCGAAGGGCGACATGCCGGCCAGTGCCATGGGGGTGGAGGCCGTGGATGACCTGACCCTGCGTGTCACGCTGGAGGCACCGACCTCCTATTTCCTATCCTCTCTGCAGCACCATTCCACCTATGCTCTGTCGCAGGCCAATGTGAAACGGTTCGGGGATGATTTCATCAAGCCCGGCAACCTTGTCTCCAACGGCGCCTTCATGCTGGACGAGGCGGTGCCGCAGGGCCATGTGAAGCTGGTGCGCAACCCGCATTTCCATGCGGCATCCACGGTGGCCCTGGACGCCGTCTATTTCTATCCCACGGAAAACCGCGAGTCCGAGTTGAAGCGCTTTCGGGCGGGGGAACTGGACGTGACCTATGATCTGCCGGATGGGCAGATTGCCTGGGTGCGGCAGAACATGCCCGCCGACCTGCGGCTGGCGCCCTTCTTCTCCACCTACTGGTTCTGTTTCAACCTGCGGAACGAGCCGTGGAAGTCGAACCCCGACCTGCGGGCCGCCCTGTCGTTGGCCATCGACCGGCAGCTGATCGTGGACAAGATCACCCAGGCCGGCGAAATCCCCGCCTATACGATCACCCCGCCGGGCACGGAGAATTACGTGGCCCCCCTGCCGGAGTGGGCTCGCTGGACACAGGCACAGCGCGACGCCAAGGCCAAGGAGTTGCTGGCCAAAGCGGGATATGGTCCGGGGGGCAAGCCGCTGGAGGTGGAGATCCTGTTCAATACCTCGGAAAACCACCGCAAGATCGCCATCGCGCTGGACAGCATGTGGCGGCAGAAGCTGGGCATCCGTGTCAAGATGACCAACCAGGAATGGAAGGTGGTGTTACAGTCGCGGGCCGAAGGCAGGTTCCAGGATCTGGTGCGGGCCGGCTGGATCGGCGATTACAACGACGCCTATTCCTTCCTGTCCCTGTTCCTGTCGGATGTGAAGGGTCAGAACCACAGCGGCTACGCCAATCCCGACTATGACCGTCTGGTTCGTGCGGCGTCGTCAGAGGTGGACCCGGCGGCAAGGCGGCAGCTGTTGCAGCGGGCCGAGGCCCTGATGCTGGCCGACCATCCGGTGATCCCCATCTACACCTATGTCACTACCCACATGGTGTCGGCCCGCGTCAGCGGCTGGCAGGACAATATCCGCAACCTGCACCTGTCGCGGTATCTGTCGGTGGTGCGGTAGGGTTCTGTTCCGCTCAACGCCCCACCCACCCCGCCAGCATCCGCACCCACAGTCGGCGTAGCGCTTCATGTCCCGGTGCGGGGCCGGCGGCCAGTTCCTGCATGGCCATGCCGCGCAGCATATAGATGGTCAGCACCATCAGGTCGGCCATTTCTGTCACATCACCGGCGTCGGGGCGCAGCGACAGGCCCCAATTGCTGCCGATGGCGGCCAGGAAGCCGGAGAAGATCGGGGCCAGCCGGGCGCGCAGTTCGGCATCGGTGCGCGCCGCCATCGCCACCTCGAACAGCAGGTCGCGGTGGCGGCCGGTATAGAACCGGGCCCAGGCTGCCTCGATCATGGAAGACAGCCTTTCTTCCAGCGGCAGAGACGGGTCCGGGGCTTCCGTCGGACCCAGCGCGCGGGCCGATGCCACGGCCCCCAGCAGCAACCCCTCTGCCGCGAGCGCCAGCATCTCTGCCTTCGTCTCGAAATGATGGGCCCAGGCACCACGGGACACGCCGGCCCTTTCCAGGATCACCGACAGCGACGCCCCGGCACTGCCATGGTCGGCCAGCGCGTCCAGCGTGGCGGCCGCCAGCCGTTCCCGCATCTCTTCACGCCGTGCCGCCTGGCTGCGCCGTTCGGGCTTTGCCTGCTCCGCCACGTTCCTTCACCCGCTTCAACTTTTTCCGTTTTCATCATTGCCACAAAACCCGGGTCGATGTAAAAACAAACCAATCGGTCTGTTTTATAAACATTGCGGAGGGCAGGATGGCGAACAATGACAATGTCGGGCGGCTGGCGCGCAGCATGGCTTTCTATTCGGCCTATCACCGGCACCCGCATAACCGGCTGACGCATTATTTCGGTGTGCCGACCATCGTGTTCGCGGTGATGCTGGGCCTGTCCTATATTCCGGTGCCGCTGGGCGGGACGCAGGTCAGTGTCGCGCTGATCCTGATGGCGGTTCTGGCGGCCTATTATGTCTATCTTGACCCCATGATCGGCGGCACATTGGCGGCCTTGTCGGTGCCGTTTCTGATGCTGGCCGACCATGTCAGCACCCTGCCGGCACAGACGGCAGCCATCATCGGGGCCGTCACCTTCGTCGGCGGCTGGGCGGTGCAGTTGCTTGGCCACAAGTTTGAGGGCAACAAGCCGGCCCTGACGGCCAATCTGCTGCAAATCTTCGTGGCCCCGCTGTTCCTGGTGGCCGAGGCCTATTTCGCCCTGGGCCTGCGTAAGGACGTGGAGGCACAGGTGGAACGGCTGGTGGCTGATGGCATCGGCGGTCCAGGCGCCCTGGGCCTGCCGGCGCATCAGGGCTGATCCGGCATGGGGCAGGGGCGGCGTATTCTGATCGCGGGTGCCGGCAGTGTCGGTGCCTATGCCGGGGGGTGCCTGGCGCTGGAGGGGCGTTCCGTCACCCTGCTGGGACGTCCGGCCCTGATGGAACGGGTGCGGGCACGCGGCCTGCGGGTCAGTGATCTGGATGGGCTGGACCGGAAGGCGCTGCCCGGCCCCTGCCTGCGGCTGGATACCGATCCGGCGGCGGCCATGGAAGATGCCGGCCTGATCCTGGTAACCGTCAAATGCGCCGATACGGCCGCCATGGCCGACCTGATCGCCACCCATGCCCCACCCGATGCCTGGGTCGTCAGCTTGCAGAACGGGGTCGGCAATGCCGGCATCCTGGCTGACAGGCTGGGACCCGGACGGGTGGCGGCCGGCATGGTGCCCTTCAACATCGTGCAACTGCCCGATGGCCGCATCCATCGTGGCACCGGCGGCACCATCCTGATCGCGGCGGGCTTTTTCGGGTTGCGTCAGGAACTGGACGTGCCGGGCCTGCCCGTGGCTGAAAGCGCCGACATGGACGGGGTGCTGTGGGGCAAGCTGCTGATCAACCTGAACAATGCGCTGAACGCTTTGTCGGGATTGCCGCTGGCCGAACAGCTGTCCGCGCGTCCCTGGCGCCGGCTGCTGGCAGCACAGCAGTTGGAGGGGCTGGCGGCGTTGCGGCGCGCGGGCATCCGCCCGGCCAGGCTGGGGGCCGTGTCGCCGCGTCTGTTGCCTTACATTCTGCGTCTGCCCGACCCACTATTCCGGGTGCTGGCGCGGCGCATGCTGTCCATTGATCCGCTGGCCCGGTCCTCCATGTGGGAGGATCTGGAACGCCGCCGCCCGACGGAGATCGACCGGCTGCAAGGCGCCGTAATCGAACTGGCGGCCCGCCACGGCGTGTCCGCGCCGGTCAATGCCCGTGTCCGTAACCTGGTCCAGGCGGCGGAGGCGGTGGGGGGCGGGTCGCCGGGGTTGAGGCCAGACGCTGTGACGTGAACCTTCCGCGACAACCATCCCATTGCCATTCCCGGTGATCGGCCTAGGATGCGGGGACGTTTCCCCTTGGATGTCGCATCATCATGAAAAACGCCCGCCGTATCGCCGCCGCCCTGCTGGCGCTGTCCAGCCTTGCCGGCTGCATGGCCGCCCCGGCACAGCGTGAGTCGCGCGAAGGTCTGGACCCGCGCCGGGCCTGCCTTGCGCAATGCAACCGCGACAACAATATCTGCATGGACCAGCAGTCGGCCAGCCCCGGCAATACCTCGCAGGTCGGTCGCACCGACTATGGCATGGGCGCGACCTGCAAGGCCGAATTGCAGAGCTGCCAGGCCCGCTGCTGAACCCCGCTTCCGTCTCCTGGAGTCGGTCAAAGATGAAGAAGCTTGTCATCTCCTGCCTGGCGGGCCTGCTGCTGGCAGCCCCCTTGCCCGTGCTGGCGCAGGACCGTGCCGTGCCGGTCAGCCGGGCCGATATCACGCTCTCCTTCGCGCCGCTGGTGAAGCAGGCGGGGCCGGCGGTGGTGAATATCTACACCAAGCGGCGGGTGCAGCAGCGCATCTCCCCCCTGTTGCAGGACCCGCTGTTCCAGCGGTTCTTCGGTGACGCCCTGTCGGGCATTCCGCGCGAACGGGTGGAAAGCAGCCTGGGCTCGGGCGTGATCCTGGGGGCCGATGGCCTGATCGTCACCAACGCCCATGTCATCAAGGACAGTGATGAGATCACGGTCGTCCTGTCCGACCGGCGCGAGTTCGCGGCCAAGCTGATCACCACGGACGAACAGGTCGATCTGGCCGTTCTGCGCATCGATCCCGGCAAGGAAAAGCTGCCCGTGCTGGAGATGCATGACAGCGACAATCTGGAAGTCGGCGATCTGGTCCTGGCCATCGGCAACCCGTTCGGGGTGGGCCAGACGGTCACCAGCGGCATCGTGTCGGCGGTGGCCCGCACCGCCGTCGGTATCTCCGACTATAATTTCTTCATCCAGACCGACGCCGCCATCAATCCCGGCAATTCCGGTGGCGCGCTGATCGGCATGGATGGGCGGCTGGTGGGGATCAATACCGCCATCTACAGCCGGTCGGGCGGGTCCATCGGCATCGGCTTTGCCATTCCGGCCAACATGGTCCGCACGGTCGTCGATGCCGTGCGCAATGGCGGCAAGCTGGTCCGCCCCTGGATCGGGGCCGGCGGGCAGCCGGTGACGAGCGACATCGCCGCGTCCCTGGGCCTTACGCGGCCTGCCGGCGTCCTGATCAATCAGGTGCGCAAGGGCGGGCCGGCGGATCAGGCGGGGCTGAAGGTGGGCGACGTGGTCACCGCCATCAATGGCAAGGCCGTGGATGATCCGGACAGCATGCGCTACCGCGTGGCGACGCTGGGCGTGGGCGGCACCACCAATGTCACGGTCCTGCGCAATGGCCGGGAACAGAACCTGTCCCTGCGCCTGATCGGCCCGCCGGAGGATCCGCCGCGCCAGGAAACCACGCTGGCCGGTCGCACGCCCCTGACGGGGGCCAAGGTTGCCAACCTGAACCCGGCCCTGGTGGAGGAACTGCGCTTCGACGGGGCCGACAGCGGTGTGGTCGTGCTGGAGGTCGGGCGCGGATCACCCGCCGCCTCACTGGGTCTGCGCCCTGGCGATGTCGTCCTGTCGGTCAACAATACCGAGGTGAAGCGGGTGGGCGACCTGGATGCCGCCCTGGCCGGACAGGTCCGGCGCTGGACCATCGCCGTCCGGCGTGGGGACCAGACGCTGACCACCACGGTGGGCGGGTAAGACCAGCGGCCTCAAAGCCCTTCCAGTTCCGTGATGAAGCTGTCCAGCAGGCCCAGACCCTTGTTCCAGAAGGACGGGTCCTTCAGGTTCAGGCCGAACGGGGCCAGCAGGTCGGTATGGTGGAGCGTGCCCGCCGCCGACAGCATTTCCATATACTTGTCCGAGAATTCGGCCCCCTGGCCCTTGGCCGCCGCCTCCTGATAGGCCGCATAGAGGCTGTTCACCAGGCAGTCACCGAAGGCATAGGCGTAGACATAGAAAGGCGAGTGGACGAAGTGACCGATATAGGTCCAGTAGGGCCGGTAGCTGTCTTCCCAGCGGAAGGCGGGACCCAGGCTTTCGGTCTGCACCTCCATCCAGATATCGGCGATCCGCTCGGCTGACAGCTCGCCCTCACGCCGTTCGGTGTGCAGCTTGCGTTCGAACTGATAAAACGCGATCTGGCGGACGACGGTGTTGATCATGTCCTCCACCTTGCCGGCCAGCAGCGCTTTGCGGGTCTTGGGGTCGGTGGTGGCGTCCAGCAGGCCGCGGAAGGTCAGCATCTCCCCGAACACCGACGCGGTTTCGGCCAGCGTCAGCGGGGTTGAGGCCTGCAGATGACCCTGTTCGCGGCACAGATACTGATGCACGCCATGGCCCAGCTCATGCGCCAGGGTCATCACATCGCGCGTGCGGCCCATATAGTTCAGCAGCAGATAGGGATGGGCCGAGGGCACCACCGGGTGCGCGAAGGCACCGGGGTTCTTGCCAGGACGTGGCGGCACGTCGATCCAGGGATTGTCGAAGAAGTGCTGCCCGATCTCCGCCATGCGCGGGCTGAACCTTGCATAGGCGTCGCGCACGATGCGCTTGGCCTCCTCCCAGGGGATTTTGCGGTCATCATCGCCGGGCAGGGGCGCGTTGCGGTCCCAATAATCCAGCTTATCCTGACCAAACCATTTGGCCTTCAGCGCATAATAGCGGTGGGACAGGCGGGGGTATGCTGAGCGCACCGAGGACAGCAGCGCGTCCACCACCTCATCCTCCACCTGATTGGCCAGGTTGCGGGATGACCAGGGGTTGGCGTAGCTGCGCCAGCGATCCTCGATCTCCTTATCCTTGATCAGGGTGTTCATGATATGGGCGAAGGTGCGCTGGTTCTTCCCCAGCACCTCGCCCAGCACTTGGGCCGCTTCCTTGCGGACAGCGGGATCGGTGGCGGAAAGCAGGTTGAGGGCCTGGGCGGAGGTCAATTCCTCCCCCCGGATGGGGAAGCGCAGGTCGGCCAGATGTTCATCGAACAGCCGGGTCCAGGCCGCACGGCCCGCCACATATTTCTCATGCAGCAGCTTTTCGAGCTCGTCCGACAGCTGATGCGGGCGGAAGATGCGGGTATCGCGCAGGAAGGGCCGGTAGGCTGCCAGGGCCGGGCTGGCCAGCTTGGCCTCCAGCGCCGCATCCTCCAGCCGGTTGATCTCCAGCGTGAAGAACAGCAGATGGACGGAAATGCCCGTCACCCGCTCGCTCATTCCCTGGTAGAAACGGCCGATATTGGGATCGGCCATGTTGGAGGCATAGAGCAGGCCCGCAAAGGACATGACCTTCGACAGAACCTCGTCCAGCTTCTCATAATCGGCAATGGCCTGGGCCAGTTCGGCCCCGCTCAACCCCGCCAGCTTGCCCTGATATCTTTCGGCAAAGGCCGCGGCATCGGCATCCGCCTGGGTCAGGTCGGCGGCCAGTGCCGGGCAGTCAGGGCCAGCATACAGGTCGGACAGGTCCCAGGCGGGCAATACGCCCAGGTCGGCATGGTTCAGGCTGTCGGGCACGATACCCCTCCGGCATTGCAATCGCGTCGATTGCATATGGCACGGGGGCAGCGGCAGTTCAATCGGACGGGCGATCCCCCGTCCGTCATATCGGGTGCAAAAGGTCAGGCCGCCGATGTGGCAGCGCTGACGGGACCGCAATCATTGCTGGCAATCCGGCCCGCCGTGACGCGGACGATGCGCAGCACATCCTCCGGCATCACCCCGTCACGATCCATCAGCAGCAGGGCGATGGGATCGGACAGAAGCTCACCAAGGCTGGCTTCGCCAAGCAGGGTGTCATCAAGCATCAAATCATTGTTTTCCATAGGCGTCCTCCTGTCCGGGCCCCTTGAGGGCCTGCATACGCGGTTCCACGAGGCAACGATGTGATCATGCGCCGGTTCCATGACATTTCAATGGCGGGATGATCAATTTCACCCATCCTATCCATTTGCGCGGCGGGGCGCCGTGATGGCGGTCACGCGGCCTATGAAAAGGTCTATGGCTTCGGGTGGAGGGCCAGGCGTTTTCGCCGCTGTGCAACGCTGTGAAACATAAAAACGGGGTGTGTTTCAGGGAGCGTGGATCGAGTGTCGATGGCGCCAAGCGTAGCAGAAGGGGCGGACGGCGTCAGCAGATAGGCGGAGTTGATCATGGTCGTAGGTCAGGTTGAGGGTTGTCGCCCCCACAGCCCAGCAAAAAGGCCGCCCCGGTTGCCCGGCGGCGGCCTTTGCCAAAAGGAGGGTTGGTGCCCCCTTACTGGTTCATGCTGTCGAAGAAATCGTTATTGGTCTTCGACTGTTTCAGCTTGTCGATCAGGAACTCGACCGCGTCCTGCGGACCCATCGGGTTCAGGATGCGGCGCAAGATCCACATCTTGGCCATGGCCCCCTTGTCGACCAGCAGGTCTTCCTTGCGGGTGCCCGACTTCTGGATGTCGAGCGCCGGGAAGATGCGCTTGTCGGAGAGCTTGCGGTCCAGGACGATTTCGCTGTTACCGGTGCCCTTGAATTCTTCGAAGATCACTTCGTCCATGCGGCTGCCGGTATCGATCAGGGCGGTGGCGATGATGGTCAGCGAGCCGCCTTCCTCGATATTGCGGGCGGCACCGAAGAAGCGCTTCGGGCGCTGCAGCGCGTTGGCGTCCACACCACCGGTCAGCACCTTGCCCGACGAAGGAACGACCGTGTTATAGGCGCGGCCCAGGCGGGTGATGCTGTCCAGCAGGATGACGACGTCGCGCTTGTGCTCCACCAGACGCTTGGCCTTTTCCAGGACCATCTCCGTCACCTGCACATGGCGGGTGGCCGGTTCGTCGAAGGTGGAGGACACGACCTCGCCCCGCACGGAACGGGCCATGTCGGTCACTTCTTCCGGACGTTCATCGATCAGCAGGACGATCAGATAGACTTCCGGGTGGTTGGTGGCGATTGAATGGGCGATGTTCTGCAGCATCACCGTCTTACCGGTGCGCGGCGGCGCCACGATCAGGGCGCGCTGGCCCTTGCCCAGAGGGGCGACAAGGTCGATGACGCGGGTGGTCATGTCCTTGCGGCCCTTGCCGGAATTATCGACCTCCACCTCCAGCTTCAGACGCTCGTCCGGGTAAAGCGGGGTCAGATTGTCGAAATTGATGCGGTGGCGCACCTTGTCCGGATGGTCGAAATTGATTGTGTTGACCTTCAGCAGCGCGAAATAGCGCTCCCCATCCTTGGGCGCCCGGATCTGGCCCTCCACCGTGTCGCCGGTGCGCAGGCCGAAGCGCTTCACCTGGGACGGGGAGATATAGATATCGTCGGGGCCGGGCAGATAGTTGGCTTCGGGTGAGCGCAGGAAGCCGAACCCGTCGGGCAGCACCTCCAGCACGCCTTCGCCATAGATCGGCACGTCATTGTCGGCCAGCTGCTTCAGGATGGCGAACATCATGTCCTGCTTGCGCAGGGTGCCGGCATTCTCGATCTGCAGCTCTTCGGCAAAGGCGAGCAGCTCGGCGGGGGTTTTGGCCTTGAGTTCCTGGAGATTCATCGGATCTGGCTGTCGGTCGGCCATGCGGCCGGTTGCGGGGACGGGGGCGGCACCCCCATGGATGCGCCCCGATTGGGGCGGGATCACGGCCAAGGTTCGGCGACGGAATCGGAACCAGGGGCCGGAAGCACGGGACTTCGCTTTGGACGAATGACCTGAAAAGGGAGGGGGGCGGCGGGTGGAGCGGCAGGGATGGTCGGGAAACCAACCCCGGTAATGGCCCTTGTCAAAGGCGGTTCGGGTAGAACCTGCTTTCAACGATTCGCGCCGGCCTACCCTTCGGCAGTCCGGAAAGGACGGGGATATGCGAGGATACCCCGGCGAACGGCATCACCTTTCACCTGTCCAAACCGTTATCCCAGCCGGGCGGCCAAGTCAAAGCAAAACAGCAAAGGCCGTTTGCCATACCCCTGCGGCTTTGGGTCATAGGCAAAGAGCACCTATTCCGGTGATGGACCAAACAGGGGGCTATGCGCAATCGCCCGTTGCTGTAATATTGGATCGTTAACGTGAACTCCTTGGGCAGAAAAACATGCGCCTGCTGATTGCCGACGATCATGACCTTCTGCGTGATGCCCTGCGCTCGCATTTCGAGCGTGAGGCGCCTGGCACTTTCGTTCAGGGCGTGGGTACGGTCAGCGAGGCGTTGAAGGTCCTGGATGACGGGGCGCCGTTCGACATCCTGCTGCTGGACCTGCGCATGCCCGGAATGAACGGGCTGAACGGTCTGGTCCGCCTGCGCGAACGCTACCCGTCGCTGAAGATCGCCCTGATGTCGGGCGAGGCCAAGAACGAGGATATCCGTCTGGCCATGGCCCATGGTGCCGTGGGCTTCCTGCCAAAGACGCTGCCGGGTTCCATCCTGTTGCAGGCTGTGCAGCGCATGGCGGCGGGCGAGACCTTCATGCCCGACAATCTTGCCGAAAGCGCCATGGCGTCGGACGGCAATGCGCTGAACAGCACCTTCACCCGGCGCGAGCGTGAGGTGCTGGACTTCCTGCTGAAGGGCCAGTCCAACAAGGAGATCGCCCGCGCACTGGACCTTGAGGAGGTGACGGTGAAGCTGCATATCCGGGGCCTGTGCCGCAAGCTGGGCGCCAAGAACCGCACGCAGGCTGCCATGCGCGCCGTGGAGCTGGGCCTTGCCCGCTGATGACGCGCAAACCCCCGCGCTGGAGGCCAACGGCCTGCCACGCGGGCTGCGCCATGACCTTGTCAACGCGCTGAACGCCCTGCTGGGCTTCGCCTCCTTCCTGGAGGCCGACCTGCCCGACGGGCCGCAGCGTGAATTCGCCCGCCAGATCCAGAAGGCGGGCCGTCAAGCCATGGAACTGGCCGAACGCATCCCGTCCAGCCGGCGTGAGGCGGCGGTGCGGGTGCTGATGGTGTCGGCCTCTGAAGATGCCGATGCCCTGATCCTGGAACTGGATGGGTATGGGTGCGAGGTGACGCTGGTCCCCACGCCGTCGCGCGCCGCACAGGTGCTGCGCAAGGCCGCCAGTTCCTGGGACGTGATCCTGGCAGACCAGCCTGGCCCCGTCGATCATGCCGGCCTGATCGCCGCCGCCGACGGCATGGTGATCGTGCCGCGCGATGCCGAAAGCACGGCAACCACCCTGGCCGTTGCCCTGCGTGGTGCGGGCCGGCGTGGCTAACAGGGTGCGGAAAACGCGCTGAGGCATTTTCCGCACATGTGCCTAAGTTAGGTGCAGATGCTTTTCATGTGAAATACGCACTGTCGCGCCCTGTTCTTTCATGCGACTCTCTGAGGGAGGCATGGCGGTGATGGCCGCTATCCTCGTCTCTATCGCGACCCTCCATCGGGTGTCCGCATGTCCGCCAAAGCCTGTACCCTTGCCCTGACCGCCCTGCTGCTGGCCGGGCCAGCCCTTGCTGGTCCCTGCACCCTGCCGCGTATCGATGGCGGCATCCAGAGTGGCCATGCCGACCGCATCGACAGCGACCGCAATGCGCTGTTGAGCTATGAGGCCTGTCTGGCCGAGCAGGAGGAGTTGGAGACGGCCTTCAACAATCCCGCCGCCGGTCGCACCGCCTTGCAGCGGGAAGCCGCCGCCAATCTGCGCCGGACCCTGGACGCTTGGCAGCGCACCCGCCGCGCCGCTGATGCCACGCCGTTGGACAAAAAGGGTTCGTAGGCTTTTTTCGCTGGGGTGGGGATTGAACGGCTCCCCCGCCGTCATCCCGGCTTTCGCCCAGAGACGCCAATTTAACCTCTTGCACTAAGGTGCTTTCCCCGCGAAAGCGGGGACCCAGGGGCTACCAGGAACTTTACTCGGTGCCTTTGGCCCCTGGCCCCCCGCTTTCGCGGGAGAGGCAGGTATGCTGCGAACCCCTAACTCCGCGCCTATTGGCTTCCGCCGGGATGACGGGGGGAGTGACACAAGAGGTGCAGCACCCTTAACCCAGCAGCTTTTCCATCGCTTTCTTCACTGCCGGGTCCAGGGGCGGTGGTGTCACGTCCACGCCCGCCGCCAGGGCATCCACGACATGGCGCAGCACGGCCACGCGGGCATGCCATTTGGCATCGGCGGGCACGGCGACCCAGGGCGCCTGATCCGTGCTGGTGCGCGCGAACATTTCATCGATGGCTTCCTCATACGCAGGCCGCCGGTCGCGGTTGCGCAGATCCTCCGCCGTCAGTTTCCAGCGCTTATAGGGGTTGTTCAGCCGCTCCTTGAACCGGTCCAGCTGTTCCTCGGGCGACAGGTGCAGGAACAGCTTGATGATGCGCACGCCATCATCGGCCAGCAGCCTCTCGAACTCGTTGATCTCATCATAGGCGCGTTGCCATTCATTGGGCTTGGCAAAGCCTTCGACCCGTTCCACCAGCACGCGCCCATACCAGGACCGGTCGAAAATGGCGAAGGTGCCGGGTTCGGGCAGGCGCTGCCAGAAGC
>JAEMSB010000378.1 GCA_016463045.1 Niveispirillum sp. | reverse complement strand
GGATTGCAGCAGGATGGAGACATTGCCCTCCGCGCCCAGGCCACCGAACAGGTTGCCACGGTTGGGGAAGCCCTGCACATCGGGGAAGCCGGCCAGGATCTCGTTCTTGACGATCCCCATCATCTCGTCCAGCCGCTCCGGGTCCTCCAGGCGCACGGCGATGGACCCGCCGCCCGGCCAGCCGATGAAATAGAAGTTCTTGGCCTTGGGCTGCTTCTCGCCCGTATAATAGGGCATGAACCGGTCGACCACGACCTTGGCCACCTCCTCCTTCGCCAGATCGACCGAGGTGCCGACGGGGAAGTTCAGGAAGGCGTCGACACTGTCACGCTTCACGGGCGGCAGGTACGACATGGACGGGAACAGCAGGTAGGACCCGCCGAGCGACAGGGTGACCAGCCCCGCGATGACGGCAGCGCGCTTCCTGTTGTTGCTGGTCAAATCCATGATCTTCAAGGACAGCCATTCGACCCAGCGCGCCTCGCCGCCCATGCGCGGCGTCACCTTCATCAGCTTGGCCGCCGCGACGGGCAGCACCGTGGCGCAGACGATCAGGCTGATCGTGACACCGACCGCGATGGTCAGCGCCAGATCGGCGAAGATCTGCCCCTCCACCTCACGCATGAACACGATGGGCACAAAGGTGATGACGGTGGTCGCGGCCGACGCGAACAGGGCGGAAATCACCCGCCGCGTGCCCTCATGGCTGGCCTCGTCATTGCCCATGCCCCGGTCGCGCATGCGCACGATGTTTTCCAGCACGACGATGGCGCTGTCGATCACCATGCCCACCGCAAAGGCCAGCCCGGCCAGCGAAATGACATTGATCGACCGCCCCGTAATGGCCAGCACCGCGAACAACGACAACAGCGAGATGGGAATGGTCATGGCGACCAGCAGCGTCAGCTGCGTGCGCCGCAGGAACAGCCACAGCACGGCCACGGCCAGCAGAATGCCCGACAGAAGATTCCCGGTCAGCAGGCCGATGGCGCTCTCGATATAGACGGACGGATCGAAACTCTGGTTGTTGGTCAGGCCCTTTTCCTTCATCTCCCCGTCGCGCAACTCGGCCATCAGTTCCTTGACCTCGGTCAAGGTGGCCAGGACATTGGCGCCTTCGCGGCGGATGACGCGCAGGCCGATGGCCTCGTTGCCATTCTGGAAGGCATATTGCCACTGCCGGCCCAGCTGCACCTTGATTTCGGCCACATCGCCCAGCTTCACCGGGCGGCCATCGCGCCATTCCAGGACCAGATCGCTGAACTGTTCGGGCTTGAACCGGCCCTTGTAACGGACGGTATAGATGCGCCGTCCATCATCGACAAAGCCGCCCGTCACATCCTGCGCCCGGCCCACCAGGCCCGAGACGGTGGGGATGGTGATGCCATATTGCGCCATCTTGAACGGGTCGAAGATGATCTGCACTTCCTGCTGCGGCGCCTCGGCCTGTCCGCCGAAATCCACGCGCGCCACGCCCTGGATCGCCTCGATCCGGGGGATCACATCCTCGATCAGGTAATGGTAATGGTCGGTCAGGGCGCCGGGCGTCCCCGGCATCTTCTGCACGAAATAATAGATCAGGGTCTCATTGGCATTATCGCCGCCGCCCATGATCAGGCGCGGCGGATCGGCATCGGCAGGGCGCGACGGGATGCGGTTCAACCGGCTGATGACATCCAGCATGGTCTGCTGCATGTCGGTCTTGGCATCAAACTCCAGGCTGACGAACGCCCCACCGGGATTGGCAAAGCCCTGCATCTCGGTCACACCGGGCAGGCCCTTCATCACATCCTCAATGGGCTCCAGAATCTCGCTCTCCACCTCCTGGGGTGACGCCGCGCGCCAGGATGCCTCAATGCCCAAGGTCGGCTGCTTGACCTCGGGGAACAGCTGCACCGGCAAGGTCAACGCCGACCAGATGCCCAACCCCACCACCAGCAACACCGCGACGGCCAGCGCCGCCGGATTGCGCAAACCCAGCTTGATGACATCCATGACCAACCCCTGTCCGTTCGGGACTTGTGCAAAGGGGCGGTTACAGCCGTCCGAAAACGACCCGCCCATGGGATCACCATAGGCGGGACCGTGTAACCTGTCCGTTGGGCTTGGTTAATGGATGGTAGGGATTTGTAACGGGCTGTTACAGGGGGGCAGCCCCCCTAACGAACGGGGATCTTGACCAGCTTTGTGACATCAATCGGGATCCAGGCTGCGTTGCCCATGGGGGATGACAGCCCCGCCCCTCTGTCACCACGCACCGCATTCGACTGGAAATCACCGATGAAGTAATAATTGTCGATCCGCAGACGGATTTCCCCACCCGTTCCTTTGGGGGACCCTTTGTAGAGATTGACATAAACCTGCAGCCTGCGCAGATCCACAGTACCGGTAAGCTCTACAACTTCGTATCGATCATTGGTGGCAGGGTTCAGGTCTTTGAAATGCCTCCCGTCCGGGGTCATGATCTGTTTGAAATTGATCCATTTGCGATCACTGCCGGTACGGACATGAAGATCGTAATCGACATTTGGATTATTCCAGCGGATCGCGACCGCTACGCGGCTGGTGACGAAGCTGCCTGAATAGGCGGGTGCAAAGGTGACACTATTGCGCGGATTGACCACCCACCCATAGGCCGCCCGGTCGATAGCGAAGTTCATGTCCATATCCTCGGCTTCGGGATTGAACACGGGAACCGGGCGCGGTGCTGGCTTCTGCTGACCGCTGGCAATAT
The DNA here is from genome assembly GCA_016463045.1 of Niveispirillum sp. Taxonomy (GTDB): domain Bacteria; phylum Pseudomonadota; class Alphaproteobacteria; order Azospirillales; family Azospirillaceae; genus Niveispirillum. Next base: position 2,285 of record JAEMSB010000378.1, on the reverse strand, counting down.
TGAGTGCATTCTGCAGATCACCGACGACGGTGTTCAGCCGCCCGCCCTGACGATGGATATAGAGATGCCAGAAGCGGTCAAGCGCTTCGCGGTGCTGACCACCACCCCAGCTCAGTCCGAGATCGGAGAATATGACGTCCACCCCCTTCAACCGATCTGTCAGATCGGCCGTACCAAATGGATTTGCAACGGAGGTCAACAGAAGATTGCCATCTGCCGGATATGCAATTCCGATCGTCGCCCGGCCCGCATCATCATCCCGCACGTAATAGCGCTTGCCGGCGATGATCACCTTGACCGCACCGCCGTCGCCACCATAGGTGCTGGCGACGGCGGTTAGGGTCCTGACCACATCAATGATGCCGGCCATTTCCTTGGGCTGCGCCAGGTCGCTGCGGACAGGGCTCCCCATCATGTAATCATTCAGCACCTGCACCCTGGCTTTAAGCAGCGGCAGGAGTTTCCGGCGATCCCCCCCCGCACGACCCAGATCATCGGCGCTGATCCGCATCAGTTCCTGGCCCGTATAGCCATTCAGCGCCACAATCGTGTGTGATTGCTGGTTCGGCAGGCTTTGGACAAAGCGGCCAATGGCGTTTGTGGCGTCGATGGTTGTGGGACTGTCAAGGCCCGATGGAAGCGCCAGAATGAACGTATCGGCGCGCGCCGGAACGATGATCGCGAACATGAGGACGCTGAGAAGACCCAACAGCTTTCTCATCATGAATCTCCCTGTGAATCTGACGGACCGTCACCGGTTGTTTTCGGCGCCGCGCCGTCGGTTGCCGTCGGGGCCGGGTCAGGTGTTGCCGACTTATCGGGCGGCACCGCACTATCGGGGGGCGGCACGGGTCCCGACGCTGGCGACGCCGGCGGCGTGTCACCAGCCGGGACATCCTTGGGGCCCTCCGGCACTGTCCCGTCTGAGTACAGGGAATAGACCGTCTCATCGCGACGCCACATGACCTTGCTGTCGTCATCGACACGAATGGCTCTCGCATTCATCAGCATGACAGCAAAAAGGTGCGAATGTTCGGCCTGTGCAGCGGCAAGATAGGCCTTGCGCAAGGGACCAATTGCAGTCTGCACCGCATTCAGTTTCGCCAGCACAGCCTCAATGCGATGGATAGCATTGTAATGATAGCCCTCCATGCGCTCATAATAAAGCCGCTCATCATTCTGCTCCAGTCGAGGGACGTGATGGGAATTATAAATATTTTCAATAATGGACCAACATCCAGCCGCTATGAAAACCTCAGCCATGATCTGATTGAACGCAATCAGCGTTTCTATATTTATACTTCCCAAAAGAACGCCAGCTATAGAATCTATTATGCTTGATATAACCTTATTATTTGCAACTGCATCCGCGATGTTTACAACAAAATGGGTTACCGCAGTCTGAAGACTATTGATATCGACATCATTGATATCGATATAATTATCCTGAGCAATATCCACCATCTTGATGGAAAATAGCATGGCCCAGATAATCCCGTGAAGGACGCCCATGAACCAGATGAAGTAGCTGTATAAACGCTGCCTTACCGGATCCTTGATAACCAATGATATGCCCTTAAAGGCTATCGAAAGGCCGATGGGAACCGAGGAAAAAAGTACAGCCAGCATTGGATGCTCCTTCAGCATCTCCAATGGTGTACTTGTGGCGTAGATATAGACCGTGCTGACACTGATGCCAAGCAGCACTATTGAAAATATCAGCAGGAACCAGAATTTGCCGATACTGAACGGCGTCCACGGTCTTGTATTTTCACTGCGTTTCGAGAGGTCCAAATCGAAATCAGATCTTTTTTCCTTCTCGGCCTTGCCGCGCGCCACCTCCTGTTTATGGGCTGACAGTTTCGCCGCCATCACGGAGCTGACCTTTTCGCAGCGTGACGACACTTCAGACGACAAGGCATTGAACAGCGATGTATGCCGCTCTGCGACAAGCTCGTTTGAGTTCGCAGCGCCCAACGATGAGCGAATGAATTTTTCGTCAGTTTTAAGACGTTTCAGATCCCGAAATTTCTCCAATATCTCCGAAACTTCGAATATTGAGTGATAGTCAACTTCGGCATTGGGATCGAACTTAATTCCTTTCCAGTCAGCAGTCATTCATCGCCCCCTTTATGACGGGGGACAGTGTGAAGTTTGCGGCAGCGCCAGAAAAGCTATAATTGTTTGAATATACTTGAATTCTCCATAAAAGTGTATTTTACTTTGTTTTTCCTTGTAATTCCAAATACAAATAACGACCATTCATAAATCACAAATAATATAAA
>JAEMSB010000377.1:3906-5027 GCA_016463045.1 Niveispirillum sp. | reverse complement strand
CGTCGAGCAGATTATCGACCTCGACCCGCGCCGTGACCTGGGGCGTCAGGCCATATTCGACCGCCGCCTTGGCCTTCCAGTAGGCGGGCAGCCGCACCCCGTCGGTGGTCAGGGTCGCGGCCCGGTCGCCGACATAGGCGGCGCCGGCCGTCATCGACCAGTCCGTGCCGTGGGTCGTGGCGAAACGACCGACCACGAACAGCGAGCCCGAATGTTCCGGCACGTTCAGCACATTGTCGGTGGCGAAGGCCTTGTCGTCGGCCTTGGCGTCGGTCCAGGCGTAGTTGGCGACCACCTGCCAGGCCTCGCCCACCCGCACCGACCCGCCCGCGATGCAGCAGCCCAGGCGGGCATAGCCCATCAGGGCCATGGCGATGGTGGTCTTGCCAGACCCGCTTTCCCCAATCAGGGCCAGCACACCGCCGCGCGGAATGCTGAAATCCACATCCGCCACGATGCTGGTGGCACCGGCGGTGACGCACAGGCCGCGCACTTCGACATGGCTGTTCATGTTCATTCCTTCCCGGCCATGCGGCGGCCCCGACCGGGCAGCGCGTCGATCAGCAGGTTGACGCCGACCGTCAGGGTGGCGATCGCGATGGCTGGCATCAGGATGGCGGGTGCCGCCTCTCCCAGACCGGAAATATTCTCACGCACCAGCGACCCCAGGTCGGCATCCGGCGGCTGCACGCCCAGGCCCAGGAAGGACAGGCCCGACAGCAGCAGCACAATGAACACGAAGCGCAGACCGAAATCGGCCAGCATCGGGTGGATCATGTTTGGCAGGATTTCCCGGATGGCGATATAGGCCGCCCCTTCGCCCCGGCAGCGGGCCACCTGCACATAATCCATCTGCGCCAGATTAACGGCCAGCGAGCGGGCAATCCGGAAGGAACCCGGCATATAGGTGATGGAGGCGACCAGCAGCAGCAGCGGCAGGGAGGAACCGACCACCGCCACCAGCACCAGGGAGAAGATCTTCGACGGGATGGAAATCAGCGTATCCATGAACCGGCTGATTCCCTCATCCAGCCAGCGCGGGCTGACCGCCGTCAGCAGGGCCAGGGTGATGCCCGCCGTGCTGGCCAGCAATGCCGCGGCCAGTGCCAGCCCGACAGAGT
>JAEMSB010000377.1:730-3896 GCA_016463045.1 Niveispirillum sp. | reverse complement strand
AGCACATCGCGGCCCAGATAATCGCTCCCCAGAAGGTGAGCGCCGGTGAAGCCGGCGAACACGTCATGGGCCACGAAGGCACCGGGATCATACGGGGCCAGGAACGGGCCGACGGTGGCGATCAACAGCCAGAACACCACCAGCACCAGACCGATGCGGCCACTGCCTGAAAGGGCTTTCACCCAGGATCGGATCGCGTTCGTCATCGGTTGCGCAGCCTCGGGTTGGCCAGGATGGCGACGGTATCGGCAATCAGCACCAGCAGCAGATAGGCGGTGCAGAAGATCATGGCGCAGGCCTGCAGCAGCGGCATGTCGCGGCTGGTGACGGCATTGACCATCAGGCTGGCCAGACCCGGATAATTGAAGATCGTCTCCACGATGATCGCCCCACCCAGCAGGTAGGACAGCGACAGCGCCATGGCGTTGACGATGGGGCCGATGGCATTGGGCAGCACATGGGTCAGCACCACCCGCGCCGGCTTGATGCCCTTCAGCAGCGCCATCTCCACATAGGGCTGGCTCAACTGCTGGATGATCGCGGCCCGGGTCATGCGGGCCATCTGGGCGATCACGATCACCGACAGGGTCAGGATCGGCATGGCCAGCGACCGAAGGATCAGCCATGGGCTGGCATCGGGCGGGATCAGGGCGATGGAGGGCAGCCAGCGCAGCTGCACCGAAAAGACCAGCACGGCCAGCGTGGCGACCAGGAATTCCGGCAGTGCCACCATGGACAGGGTCGCCACATTCAGGCCCCGGTCCAGGCGGGCATCGCGGTGCATGGCCGACAGGATGCCGATGGTCAGCGCCACAGGCACCGACACCATTGCCGACAGAGCGGCCAGCAGCAACGAATTGGGCAGGCGGGCCGCGATCACATCGGAAACCGCCATGTTGGCCACCAGCGAATAGCCGGGGTCCCCCGTCAGCATGCCGACCAGCCAGCGCACATAACGTTCAGGGGCGGGCCGATCCAGGCCGAATTTCTCCCGCAGGGCCGCGACCGCATCGGCGGTGGCCGCCTGTCCCAGCATTTCCTGGGCGGCGTCACCGGGTAGAAGCTGGGCGATGAAGAACACGACAAGCGAGACCAGCAGCAGCGTCAGCATACCCGACGCGATACGCTTGCCGATCAGGGGCAGGGCGGTGGCCAACAGGCCACGGGTTGCGGGTCCGGCCATGATGATCAGCCCTCCCACCAGACATGTTCGGGGAATTTATAGCCCATGAAGCCGCCCAGCGGGATGGGGCGCAGGCCCTTGACCCGCTTGTCGAATCCGTCGATCAGGGTGATGAAGACGGGGATGGCCGTACCGCATTCCGCCGCCACGATCTCCTGCATCTCGCCATAAATCTCCTTGCGCAGGGCGAAATCCACCTGGGCGCGGGCTTCCAGCAGCAGCCGGTCGAACCGTTCATTCTTCCAGCCGCTTTCATTCCAGGCGGCGGTGGATTTGTAGAACAGGCTGAACATCAGATCGGCGGTGGGGCGCGGGTTGGTATTGCCGAAGCCCAGCGGGTGCTTCATCCAATGGGTGGACCAGTAACCATCCGCTGGCATGCGGTTCACCGCCAGCTTCAGCCCGACCTTCGATCCATATTCCTGCAGCACCGACGCCATGTCCACCGACCCTTCCGCCGCCGGAGAGCAGTAAAGCGGCAGCGGGGTGGAAGGCAGGCCGGCGCGGGCGAAATGATAGCGCGCCCGGTCCAGGTCCAATGTCCGCTGCGGTATATCGGCCCGGTAAAGCGGGTCGAAGGGCGGGATCGGATGGTCATTGCCGATGGTGGCGTAATCGCGGAACAGAGCGCGTTTGATCAGTTCCCGGTCGAACAGATATTTCATGCCCAGCACGAATTCCGGGCTGCTGGTCGGTGCCGCATCGCGGCGCATGATCAGGTTGGTGTACAGGCCCGACGGCGTCACCAGCAGGTCATGCGTGCCGCTTTCCCGGATACGGCGGGTGGATCGGGGATTGATGGCCAGGATCATCTGCACATCACCCGACAGCAGCGCATTGACGCGCGCCACCTCGTCCGGGATGCCGATCAGTTCCAGACTGTCCAGATAGGGGCGGCCATCGCGGAAATAATCCTCGTTACGCACGCCCAGGGTGCGCACGCCCGGCTGAAACGTCTGGCACCGGAACGGCCCGGTGCCGTTGGCCGTGCTGAAATTCGTGGTGCCGGCCTTGATGATATAGAAATGCGACTGCGCCAGGATCGACGGCAGGTCGACATTCGGGCTGGTCAGCACGATCTCCACATCACGCGGTGAGACGGCCCGAACGGAGGCCATCTGCGACGCGATGGGCTTCACCTTTGATCCCGATGCCGGGTCCTGAAGGCGCAGCAGGGAGAAGACCACATCATCGGCGGTCAGTTTGCTGCCATCATGGAACTTCACATCGTCGCGCAAGACGACGCGCCAGGTCATCTGGTCGCCGCTATCCAGGCTTTCAGCCAGGCTCAGGCGCGGCTGGGCATTGTCGTCATAGTCCGTCAGACCGTTATAGAACATGGCGTGACGGCAGTAATCGGTGGACAGCGCGCCCTTGGCTGGGTCCAGCGTGTCGGCGGTGGAACTGGACATGCAGGCGGCGGTGACATGACCACCGCGTCGGGCTTGCGCGCTGGCCATCCGGGGCATCAGCCCCATCATGCCGACGGCAAGGCCCGTGCCCAGCATCTGGCGTCGGGAAAGGCGCATGGGGCCCCTCAATGCAGGATGTCCTGGATACGATAGTAAAGGCCGACCAGCGGCAGGAACCAGGGCTTGCCCAGATGGCCCGGCACGGGCGGCCAGGCTAGGTCGGCCCAGGGGTTGGCGTCACGCTCGCCACCCATCACGCGGGCCATACGCTCGCCCATATGCACCGCCATTTGTGTGCCATGGCCGCTATAGCCCATCGCGTAGAAGATGCCGTCATGTTCACCGGCGCGGGGCAGGCGGTCGGCTGTAAGGTCGACCATGCCGCCCCAGCAATAATCAACCTTCACATCCTTCAACGCTGGGAACAGCGTGCGCAGCGTGGTGTCCAGGATGCGCCCGCTTTTGGCGTCTGACAGCGGGTCCGAAACGGCAAACCGCGCCCGCCCGCCGAAGATCAGGCGGTTGTCAGGCGACAGGCGGAAGTAGTTCCCGATATTCTTGCTGGTGACAT
>JAEMSB010000377.1:0-720 GCA_016463045.1 Niveispirillum sp. | reverse complement strand
GGCCCGGAAACAGGCTTTGCGTCACCGCCTCTGGCAACGGCTCGGTCGCGATCACGAAGGACCCGACCGACACGATGCGCCGCCGGAACCAGCCGAATGGACCCACCGGGCTGGCCCCGCCGGTAGCGACCAGCACCTGTTTGGCCTGCACAATACCCTTCGGTGTCCGAAGCTCCCAGCCACCACCGGCAGCGTTGGCCAAGCCGGTGACCGGTGCCCCTTCATGGATCAGGGCTCCCTTTCGTGCTGCTGCCTCCGCCAGGCCCACCCCGAACCTGCCGACATGCAACTGGCCACTGGTGGTTTGCAGCAGGCCGCCATGGAAATCGTCAGATTTGATTTCAGAGGCCAGATCGGCACGTGATAGCAGGTGGATATTGGGATCGACAGTCGCCAGCGTTTCCGCCGCGCGTGCCAGCTTGTCATAATGTTCGGGCTTGGCCGCAAGCTTCAACCGGCCACAGCGGCGGAAGGAACAATCGATCCCTTCCTCCCGCGCGATCCGCTCCACATCGTCCACGGCATCGACATGCGCCTGATAGTATTTGCGCGCCGTCTCCACCCCGAACCGTCCCGCCAGGGCCGCAAAATCATGGGCGGTGCCGCTGTTGCATTGCCCGCCATTGCGGCCCGACGCCTCGCCCGCCACCCGGCCCGCCTCCAGCACCATGGTGCTGGCGCCTCGCTTGGCCAGCGCCAGAGCCGCCGACAGACCGGTAA
>JAEMSB010000376.1 GCA_016463045.1 Niveispirillum sp. | reverse complement strand
CCACGACAGAGAGCGGAATGCATGCTACCTATGCATAATTTGCGGGCTGGATGCGCAAATTCATGACAGATTGGTGCCTGATTTTTAACAAATATCGGCGTAATAAAGGGCCTGCTGACGGTGAAGTCGTCAGCTGCTCGAACCCAGGGACCTTGCATGTATCCCGCAGTGGCGACCGGAGCCCTCAATCCGGCAAACGGCATGGTGGCTGCCGCTCTGTCCACCCAGGCTTTCGAAACGACCGCGGCCTACACGCCGCCACCGGCCAACGATCCCGTGTTCGACGGGGTTGAGGTGTTGAGCGATCAGATCCTGACCGCCGTGGCGCGCAGCCGGGCGTTGGGTCATCGCGACACCCGGATCACCCTGACACGTCCCACCGAAACGGTGGAAGGTGTCCGCAACCGCCTGTTGATGGCGGGGCTGACGCCGGTCGTCCGGGCCTCCAGCGTGGGTGGCACCTCGGTCCTGACGGTCCGCTGCTGATCAGCTACCTTGTCTGAACGGGCTTGCCAGGATAGGTGGAAATGTTCATGATCCGTACTCATGAACATTTCCGCGATCCCTGACCTTGTGCCCGTGTCTGAGGCGCCATCAATGCCGACGGTGCCTTTGCCGCGCCCGCAATCGGACGCGGCGGCGGCCATCACGCGGGGTGTGCGCCGTATGTTGGCGGAACGGGGTGTGCGGGGGCTGGTCGAATTCTCGCTGGCCAATGGCCGTCGGGCCGACATTCTGGCCCTGGCCGATGATGGCGAGGTGACCATCGTCGAGGTTAAAAGCAGCATCATCGATTTCAAGACCGACCAGAAGTGGCCGGAATATCTGGATTATTGCGACCGTTTCTTTTTCGCCGTGGATGCGGATTTTCCGGTCGATCTGATCCCCGCCGAATGCGGGCTGATCATTGCCGATGCCTTCGGGGCTGAAATCATCCGTCCTGCGCCAATGGCCAAACTGGCAGCGGCCCGGCGCAAGGCTCTGACCTTAAAGGTCGCCCACATCGCCATGGCGCGCCTGCATCGGGTCGAAGATCCAGGCCTTCGGGTGGGGGAGTAACGGGGAAGCCCGTTACTCCAGCATCGGCTTGCCTGTCTCGATTTCCACAAGGGCTGCCAGCAGGGGCACGGCGATGTCACGGCGTTGGCCGGAACCGCGCTCCGCCTCTGAAATCGCCGCCTGGAAGGTGCCGCGCCAGCGGTTGTCGCTAAAGAGCAGCTTGTCCGCCCGTGCCCGCTGCACCAGCGTGATGGGCGTGCGGCTGTCGGTAACGGTCTTGTCCAGCCGGGCCGACAGCGTATCGGCCTGACCCCGGTCCTTGGCCTTCAGCGCCCCGTCGATCAGCTCGACATAGGTTTCGGCCTTCAGGTCATTATCCTGCAACTGGTCGGCATAGGTCAGGGTCAGGACTTTTTCGCCCCGCGCCTCCAGCCGGCCCAGCACCTGTGGGATGGTCCAGGGGCTTTCTTCCTGCACCGTCCGCAGCAGGCCCAGGGCCAGGTTGGTGTCTCCCAGATCGCCGGCGGCAACCGCCAGTTCCGGCGGGCAGCAATTGCCACGGCGGTCCTTGAAGCGGCTGAACTGCTCTTCCACCGTATTCAGGAACAAGGTGCGCGCCCGCGCCTCCAGCCCGACATGCAACAGCGATTGGGCAACCAGACCCAGTTCCCAGGCACAGCCTTGGGTGCGGGCGAATTCGGTCACCTCTTCGGTGATCTCCGTCGCCTTGGCCATATCGCCACGCCAGACCAGCGCCTCGACAATGTCGGACAGGTTATAGACGCGGGTGGCGCAATCCTGGAACTCACGCGTGATGGCCAGGGCCCGATCGACCTCGCCCGTCAGGGCCAGGGTGCGGCTGACGAACAGGTCGGGGCTCACGTCCCCCTTGGCCCCACCCGTCCGCAGGGCCTGCACGAAAGGGGCGACGATGGGCCTTACCCGTGCCTTATCCCCCATCTGATGATGGGCGATGGCCAGCGACAGCCAATCCCAGCGCGGGGCCGCGATGGGATACTCGATTGGCGTCACCAGCGCCTCAATCCGGTGCAGAAGGCAGGCATTGGATTTCGGGTCGGCACAGACCAGCCCGCGCAGCCGGTTCTTGAACTCGACATAGTCGAAATCGCCGATGAATTGATTGGTCATCAACTGCACGGCCAGCGTGCTTTCCGGCAGGCGGGTGATGATGTCAGCCAGAAGCGCGTCCGCCTGCTGCAGAAGCTTCGTCTGCTCCGCCTCATCATAGGACTGATCGGCCTGCCGGATGGACTGCATCGCCTGCACGAACTGCCGGTTGGCCTGTGCATTCTGGTCGCTGGTCTGCGCCCAGGCGACGCTGGGCGCCATCAGTAGGGCGAGGGCCAGAAGGGCAGGGGCGAACAGTGCCTGTCCCCACAGGCGTGCGGCGTCAATTTGGAACTTGGACATGGCTCACCACCCGCCGGACCCGCGCGATTTCACGCGCATGGTTGCGTACCCGTTCCAGTTCCTGCGGCGAGCGGGCGCGGCCCATCAGGTAGATCACCTGATTGACCGTCTCGATCGTGTAATTGCCCGAGGTGATTTCCGAATCCGTCATTAGATCCTTGCGCAGCTGTGCCGTGATCCACATGTCCGTGGTCCGGTCGGACAGGCTGCTTTCGTCGCCGATCCCGATCTCGTTGATCACTTCCTTCAGGCCATCGACCTGCCAAGCCAGCTTCACGGCGTTCACCCGTTCGTCGGGGTTGGCGGCGCGACCGGTCAGAAGGGCCCGGCTGTCGCGCACTTCCACGCGCAGCCGTTCATCCAATCCGCCATTATCGCGCCAACGCTTTTCCACGGCCTTTCGCAGACCATCATCATCCAACGCGGCAATGGCCGGATTATTCCCCGCATCCGTCTGTGCAATGGCCGGGGCGGCCAGGGCAAAGCCCACCGCCAGCAGCATCGCCATCCCCAGACCCTTGGGCGCCCAAAGGCGCATGTTCCCCATCGTTCATGCCTCCTGCGACCGCGATTTTCCCGTGGCACGGCCGGACTTTAACGGTGAAATGTGGTGAGAACCGGGCCGGGGGATGCGGTTTCCGCCCCGGCGGGGTGGGTCAAGGGGGCCTCAGGCGAAGGGAGCGGCTGTCATCACCGCAGTAAGTTCACGGGCCAGGATGCCGGCGATGTTGCGGCGCGCCTTGGCATCGCGCAGCAGCGTCTCATCCTGGGGATTGGACAGAAAACCGGTTTCGATTAGCAGCGACGGAATGTCCGGCGCCTTAAGCACCGCGAAATTCGCCGACCGCATAGGGTTTTCCAGCAGGCGGACATCCTTGCCCGCCCCCTGGATGATCGACTGCTTGGCATGCAGCGCCGCCGTCACCGTGTGGCGGGCGGCAAGGTCCATCAGAATGCCGGCCACCTTCTCATCCAGGCCTGACACATCAAGGCCCAGACCACCGGCGATATTCTCCTGCTGGGCGATGGCGGCGGCGAATTCATCGCTGGCCTTCTCCGACAAGGTATAGGCGGACATGCCGCGCGCTGCCTTGTTGGGCGCGCTGTCGGCATGGATGGAGATGAACAGATCGGCCTTCGCACCCTGGGCGATGCGCACGCGTTCCTTCAGGTCGATGAAACTGTCGTCGTCGCGCGTCAGTTCCACCTGCCAGCCCTTGGTCTTGCCCACCTGACGGGCGACCTCCTTGGCGATATCCAGGACGACATTCTTTTCATAGGTGCCCTTGGCCCCGATGCAACCGGGATCATGGCCGCCATGGCCCGGGTCCAGCATGACAAGGCGGGGCGGGCGGGGTTTGCGCGATGGAGGCTTCGGCTTGCCACCCTCCTGCGCCTGGGCATGCGACGGGGGGACGTGCAGCAGCGTGACCGATGCCATCGGCACAGCAACCGGGACACCCAGAGCAAAACGGAGCAAATCCCTGCGATTCATCGACGCGACCACCAATGAGGCCCGGAACAGTCTGGCCCTTCGTCAACGAACAATGTTTGGACCCCGGTGCACCGTTGCGCAACAGAAACATGCGTCTCTGTTGCGCAACTGCGGCATTGTGTGCCTGCAAAACCACGATAGCGGCCCTGGGATGCGCCCGTGGAAGGTCTGGATTGGGCTGTTGCGCCACCGGTCCGGTTTCGCCATGGTCCCTCAGCGATGAATAGGGTGCTGCCCAGGGCAGGCACCCTGCGTTATCATGATGCCATGACAGGCGGCGTTCATCTCGACGGGACCGAGTCCCGGTTACGGACCACACAGATGGTGGCCTTGGGCACCTATCTTCAGCGTGTTGCACGGGCCTGTGAAGGGGTGCCGCCGGCCCTGTCGCGGGGGCGGGTGGAGGCCCTGTTTCTGGCGGAATTGGCACGGTTCGCCATTGGCCAGTACAACATTACCATCCGCCATTTGCTGCGGCCCGCCGATGACGGGGTGGCCTGGTCCATTGATGGCAATCTGGGTGTCATCCCGGCCTACATCCGCAAGCCCTTCGCCTTTCTCGGCTCCCCCATCCTGCGGCAGACCATGGTGCGGCGGCATGAGGCGGCGATCTTCTGGACCGGCGCGCCGGAGGCGCATGAACGCCCGCTGCTCTGCCCGCGTACCCTGGCGTTCGAGGATTTCTTCGCCGACCACCAGTATTTCATCGGTGCCAGCCTGACCCTGCCGGACCTGATCGAACCCTCTCCCTGGCGCATCACCATGGGCCTGCGGGCCATGCCGGGCGTGTCCCGCAAGGCATGGGAACAGGGTTTCCGCGCCAATGAATGGTATATTTACGAGTTGGCGCAGCATTTCTGCCATTTCCTGCTCGCCCAGCCCGGCTATATCGCCGGCATGCATTACCGGAACGCCGGTGAGCGAAGGGCAGCGGCGGAGGGCAGGGGGCGGCTTCTGGCGCTGTTGGGCCGGCGGTCGGATGCGACGGGACAATCTGCATCCAATGTCCGCTTCTTCGGCTGGAGCGCACCCTCATCACCTGTAAAACCCCCTGTTCCCACCGGTGCGGCAGCGGTTCTGGCCGATCTGCGCGACAGTCTTCACCGGCA
>JAEMSB010000375.1:307-5039 GCA_016463045.1 Niveispirillum sp. | reverse complement strand
CTAGGGATCGAGGTCATCGTCATCAGTTGGGCAGCACCGCCCGCGAAATAGTCACGCCGCGATCCCGGCGGGAAGGGCGATGCGGATGCGGGTTCCCTGGCCGTTGTCGGGGCGGTCTGCCGACAGGCGTCCGCCATGGCGGCTGGTCAGCAGGGTGGCGAGGTACAGGCCCAGGCCCAGTCCGCCGACACTGGCCGTCAGCGGATCGCCACCACGCAGGAAGGGGCGGCCCATGCCCATCACCACTTCCGGCGGCAGGCCCGGCCCGTCATCGACGATGCTGACCACCACCTCGCCCGCCGGCGTCGCCTCCCCGTCGATGCGGACATGGCTATGTTCGGGCGTATGGGTGACGGCATTGTCCAGCAGGGCGAACAGGATCTGACGCAGGGCCAGCGGGTCGGCCTTCACGATCAACCCGTCGGGCACATGGTTCTCCACGGCTGTGCGGCGATGCTGTGCCCGCACCCGCGCCTGTCCCGCCACCCGCCCCACCTCTTCCCGCAGGTCCAGCGGTTCCGGGGTCAGGGTGTGGCCCGTTTCGGCCTCCGCGCAGGCCACGATGCTTTCCACCAGTTCCAGCAGATGATGGCCGGCAGCCGAAATCTCCCCCGCGTAATCGCGTACCCTGTCCGCCGGCATGGGCAGGGTTGGATCGCCCAGCATGTCGGCAAAGCCGATGACGGCATTCAAGGGCGTGCGCAACTCATGGCTGACCGAGGACAGGAACTGGCTTTTGGCGCGCTCCAGGGCGCGGCTTTCAATGCCCGCCTGACGCATCGCCTCTGCCGCCGCCTCACGCGCATTCAGGGCCTCCGTCGTCCGGTCGGCCAGACGGCCCACCAGGAACCGGACCAGCAGGAACAGGATCATCCCCGTCACGCCGACATAGAACAGGCCTTTGACCGTCTGAAAGGCCGACAGCTCTGTTACGTCGCCGAACATAGCCTTGGCCGCTTGATCGGAAAACACGATCCACAGGGACGAAACGGCGACAAATACAAAGGCCACCCGAAAGGCCGCCTTGTTGGGCGCGGATGCCAGCCAGCGTACCGTGTCCATGGGCGCCTCCGCGCATCAGGGCAGCGAACAGGGATGAAAGCATAATCCACAATGGCCGGGTGAAGAAAGTGTGTCGGTGGACACGCGTGGCGCGATCTGTTCGTCTGTCTGGACCCGTGGGGTATCGTGCCTGTAGGCTGCGTCCCTATGAACGATATCCGCCCCACCGATCCCAATGTCCTGCAACGGCTGGCCTCCGATCCTGAAAGTTCGGTATGGGTGGGGGCGTCGGCGGGGACGGGCAAGACCAAGGTCCTGACCGACCGCGTGCTGCGCCTGATGCTGGCCGGCACTGACCCGTCGCGCATCTTGTGCCTGACCTTCACCAAGGCGGCGGCGGCGGAAATGGCCAACCGCATCGCCGACCGCCTGTCAGTCTGGGCGGTGCAGGACGAGGATAAGCTGCGCGCCAACCTGCACGCCCTGACGGGACGGGAGCCGTCGCGCGGGGATGTGGTGGCGGCCCGCCGCCTGTTCGCCCGCGTGCTGGATACGGCTGGCGGCATGAAGATCCAGACCATCCACGCCTTTTGCCAGTCGCTGCTGCGCCGCTTCCCCCTGGAGGCCGGGCTGGCCCCGAACTTCGAGGTCATGGACGACCGCACGGCAGAGGAATTGCTTGCGGAGGCAAAACAATCCGTTCTGCTGGCTGGTCGTTTCGAACCCGGAAGCCTTTTAGCGAACGCGGTCGATCTGCTGACCGGGTCGGTGTCGGAGGATGAGTTCAACGATCTTCTGGCCAGCCTGACGGCGGAACGCGGGCGGCTGAAACGCATCCTGGACGCCCAGGGCGGGCTGGAACCCGCCATCGCGGCGCTGCGCAGCAGCCTGCGCGTACCCGACGAGGAGACGGACCTGTCGGTGCTGTCGCGGGCCTGTGCCGCCGGGACCGTGGATGAGATGGGATTACGCCGCGCCTGCGGAACCCTGGCCACGGGTACCAAGACGGATGTGGAACGGGGGATCGGCATCCAGGCTTGGCTGGACGGGGATGAACCGCGCCGCCTGCGCGGCTGGGCCGACTATACGTCGCTGTACCTGACTATAGAGGGGGAGCCGCGCAAGGCCCTGATGACCAAGAAGCCGTCGGAAGCCGATCCGATGGCGCTGGAGATTTTGCAGCGGGAGGCGGCGCGGCTGGTCGCTGTGATGGAGGAACGGCGGCGGGTGGCTGTTGCGGCCCATACATCGGCCCTGCTGGTCCTGGGCGAGGCGCTGCTGGGCCGGTATCAGCGGTTGAAGGATGCGCGCGGGGTCCTGGATTTCGACGATCTGATCCTGGCGGCATCAAGCCTGCTGTCGGGCGGGGCGGGCGCGGATGCCTGCGCCTGGGTGCTGTTCAAGCTGGATGGCGGGTTGGATCATGTGCTGATCGACGAGGCGCAGGACACCAACCCCGAACAGTGGGCGGTCGTGTCCGCCATCGCGGAGGAATTCTTCGCAGGCCTGGGGGCGCGGGATGACAGGGTGCGTACCCTGTTCGTGGTGGGTGACGACAAGCAGTCGATCTTCAGCTTTCAGCGCGCCGACCCCGCCGAATTCGCCCGCATGCGCCGGCATTTCGATGCCAAGGTCAATGCGGCCCAACGCACATGGCGTATCGTTGACCTGCAGACCAGTTTCCGGTCGGTGGGGGCCGTCCTGTCGGCGGTGGACAAGGTGTTTGCCGGCGGTCTGGCCCGTGACGGGGTGGCCGGGCCGGAGGTGGAGGTGCGGCACATCCCGCACCGGCGCGGCCATGCGGGACGCGTGGAAATCTGGCCCCTGGTCAGCCCGCAGGATGCCACCGATCCTGACCCCTGGTCCTTGCCGCTGAAACCCGAACAGGCGGACAAACCCGTGGCGCGGCTGGCCCGTACCATGGCGGATCAGATCGCCCGCTGGCTTTCCGATGGCGAGATGCTGGTGTCGCGCAACCGGCCCCTGCGGCCCGGCGACATCATGGTGCTGGTGCGCAGCCGGGATCAGTTCGTGGGCCATCTGGTCCGCGCGCTGAAGGACCGGGATGTGCCGGTTGCCGGCGTGGACCGCATGGTGTTGACCGAGCAGCTGGCGGTAATGGACCTGATGGCGCTGGCCCGGTTCCTGGTCCTGCCGGAGGATGATCTGAACCTGGCCATCGTGCTGAAATCCCCGCTGGTGGGGCTTTCCGAGGAGCAACTGTTCCAGGTGGCGCATGGGCGGCCAGGGCGGCTGTGGGCGGCCCTGACGGAGAAGGCCAAGGAAGATGCTGCCCTGGCCACGGCCTGGGAGTATCTGCGCGCCATCCTGAACGATACCGATTACCGCGCGCCTTATGAGCTGTTTGCCGGCGTGCTGTCGCGGCCCTGTCCGCCCGATCCCGCCGGGTCGGGGCGCCGCGCCATCCTGTCCCGTCTGGGAGCGGAGGCGCAGGACCCGCTGGAGGAATTCCTGACCGCCTGCCTGCTGTTCGAGCGGGAGCATGTGGCCTCCTTGCAAGGTTTCCTGCATTGGCTGGAGGCATCGGAGGCGGAGATCAAGCGCGAGCTGGATACCGGTGGCGGCGACGGGCCGGGGCAGGTGCGCATCATGACGGTGCATGGATCGAAGGGGTTGCAGGCCCCCATCGTCTTCCTGCCCGACACCATGCGCGAACCGGACAAAAGCCCGAAAATCCTGTGGCCGGAAAAGCCGCTGGCGGGGGAGGTGGAGGCCGATCCCGGCCCGCCGCTGCCGCTTTATGCACCGAGGCGGGGGATGGAGGATGCGACGGCGGGGGCACGCCGGGCCATCGCCAACCGCCGGCGCGATCAGGAATATCGCCGCCTGCTCTATGTCGCGCTGACCCGCGCCGAGGATCGGTTGATCGTCTGCGGCTGGGAACAGCAGCGCAAGACGGGTGGTCCCGGTTCCTGGTACCGGCTGATCGAAAGCGCGCTGGAGGGGATGGCGCGACCAGAACCGTTTGATTTCACGGCCCTGTCGTCTGCCGGCTGGGCCGGAACCGGACTGGTGCTGCATGAGGCGCAGACGGTGCCGGTGCGAGACGAGGCCGTGGCTGTGGCGGCGACGGCGACGGGGGTGGAGTTGCCGGCCTGGGCGCTGGAACCGGCACCGCGCGATCCCAGCCCGTCCAAGCCGCTGGCCCCGTCACAGCCCGACGCGCCGGAACCGTCCCTGCGCTCCCCCCTGGGGCCTGATGATGGCTTGCGGTTCAAGCGCGGGAACCTGATCCATACGCTGTTGCAGGTGCTGCCGGAGACGGAGCCGGCGCGGTGGGCAGAGGTGGCGGCGGCCTGGCTGGCCCGGCCCGCCCACAATCTGACCGGCGTGCAGCAGGTAGAGATCGGGGCGGAGGCGCTGCGCGTCCTGAACGACCCGACCTTTGCGCCGCTGTTCGCGCCGGGCAGCCGGGCGGAGGTGCCGCTGGTCGGTCTGGTCGGTGGCCGCGCCCTGTCGGGCCGGATCGACAGGCTGTGCGTGACCGACGATGCCGTCTGGATCGTGGATTACAAAACCAACCGTCCGCCCCCGCGCGAGGTGGAGAAGGTGCCGACCATCTATCTTCAGCAGATGGCCGCCTACCGCGCTGCCCTGTCGCGGATTTATCCGGGCAAGGATGTGCGCTGCGTCCTGCTCTGGACCGACGGGCCGTTCATGATGGAACTGCCGGGTGACTTGATGGATACGCACGCGCCGTAGGTTAGGT
>JAEMSB010000375.1:0-297 GCA_016463045.1 Niveispirillum sp. | reverse complement strand
GAGCCTCGCCCTGACAGTAAAGGATCAAAGGCCTTTTCTGTCAGGGCTCGCCTCTGGCTCGACCTGACCTACTCAGCCTTCATCCCCCTCGTCGCCATCATCGGCCTCACGCGGGCCATGGCGGCGTTCCAGCAGGCCGTATTTGCGCAAGTACCCCCGGAACTGGTGATAATTCAGGCCCAGATCGGCGGCAGCACGCTTCTGATGGAACTGATTGCGTTCCAGGGCATTGCGCAGCAGCACCTTTTCATAATCCGCGACCAGACCCAGGAAGTCGCACGGACCGTCGGGCATGGC
>JAEMSB010000374.1:1976-5043 GCA_016463045.1 Niveispirillum sp. | reverse complement strand
ATCCAGGCCGTCATCCCCGAACGCGATGATCAGAGCGCCAACCGCAAGCGCCGCCCGCTGCTGCCCCCCGGTTTCGTGGCCGCCGTCCTGAAGGGACATAGCGGCCTGGGCCTGGCCTTCGCCGCCATCCTCTATCTTGTCTGCTTGACCGGCAGCATCGCCGTCTTTGCCCATGAGCTGCAGCGCTGGGAAAGTGCGGGCATGCCACGCGTGGATGCTGTCTCGCCCGAGACGGTACAGGAGGCAATGGCAGCGGCGGTTGCCGCCACAGGGGAGGGTGTGGAGCATGTCTATATCACCCTGCCCGGCGATGAGTTGCCCTGGTTGAAGGTGACGACCGATGTTGCCGGCACCACCCGCCACTGGATCGCTGATGCTGAGGGTGTTTTGACAGAAGGGGCCGCCAGCCCGTGGACGGAGTTCCTGACGGCCCTGCATATCCACCTGCATCTGCCGCGCAGTTGGGGCATGTTCCTGGTCGGATTGACGGGGGTCGCCCTGCTGTCCTCACTGATCTCCGGTCTGCTGGCGCATCCGCGTCTCTTCCGCGACGCCTTCCATCTGCGCTTTGGCGGGTCGCGGCGGTTGCAGGAGGCCGACCTCCATAACCGGATCGGGGTCTGGGCGCTGCCCTTTCATTTCACCGTGTCATTGACTGGGGCATTGCTGGGGCTGACCACGCTGATCGTCGGCGTGCTGGGGCTTGCGGTTTTCCAAGGGGACACGGAAAAGGTCTATGCCCTGTTCGTGCCGCCGCACCCGGCGGATGACCCGCGTCCAGCCCCGTTGTTGGACCTTGTCCCGATGTTCGCTGAAGTCGCACGGCACACGGACGGGCGGATCAAGTATATCTTCCTGGAACATCCGACGGAAATGGGCGGGGCCGCCTTGTTCAATGTCGATGACGGGTCACAACGTCTGGCTCACACCGACGCCTATACGTTCGACCGGGAGGGCAAGCTCTTTTTCAGCAAGCGCGCTGATGAGGCAAATGTGGGGGAGGGGATCATCGGCTCCCTGAGTACCCTGCATTTCGGCTGGTTCGGTGGCGGTTTGGTGAAGATCGCCTATGGCTTGCTGGGTCTGGGCCTTACTTATATGGCCATGAACGGGGTCACCATCTGGCTGGCGCGGCGGCGTGACAAGGGACGACCGGCGCCGGGATGGGAACGGGTGTGGACGGCCACCGTCTGGGGTCAGCCGCTGGCGCTAACCGGTGCAGCGATCGTTGTTCTGGTGGTGCCGGCGGCGACGCAACAGATGGCTCTGGCCCTGTGGGGCGTTTTGACCTTGGCGGTGTTGGCCGCGGCGGCCTTCCTGAGCGTCGATGTGCTGTCGCGTTGGGGGCGGTCGCTGTCCGGGCTGCTGCTTGCAGCGCTAGCGCTGCTGCATGCGCTATTGCGGATGGGGCCGGGTGCCGACCCGATGGGCTGGGTCGTCAATGCGGTTCTGCTGGTGATGGCGGTCCTGCTTCTTGCCAGTATCCGGTTTGGTCGAACTGTTGTTGATAATCAATCGCAATCCAGCTAACTGAGGTCTGTGCATCTTATCGTTCTGCTGGGGGGATCGAGTGGGCGACGCCGTCGCGGATATCGGGAGGCTTTATGCGACCCATGGCGAATGGTTGCGCGACTGGCTGCGCCGGTACACGCACTGTCCGCAGCGGGCGGCCGATCTGGCGCATGACACCTTTTGTCGGCTGTTGGAGAAACGGCCTGCACCGCCGGAGCATGCCAAACGCTACCTGGCCACCGTCGCCCGTCGTCTGCTGATTGACGATATCCGCGCGCGGGAGGTGGAGCGCGCTTATCTGGATATCGTTGCTGACCGATATGGCAGCGCCGACCACCTGACGCCAGAGCGCATTGCCGAAGCGGTGCAACTGCTGGACAGCATCCTGCGGCTGCTGGATGGCCTGCCGCATGTGGTGCGGCAAGCCTTTCTGCTTCGCCGGCTGGACGGGCTGGCGCATGCGGAGATCGCGGCGGCGCTGGGGATATCGGATCGGACCGTGAAGCGCCACATCGCAGCCGCCTATTCCCGGTGCTACCTCCTGGCCTATGGGGAGGCTTGATGCCAATGGCAACCGCCCCGACGCCGGACATCGTAGCGCGCGCCGCCCATTGGGCAGCGTTGCTTGATGATGAACGCGTTAGTCGCCGGGCGCAGGAGGCGTGTGAGCGCTGGTGCTGCGAGGATCCGCGTCACCGTTTGGCACTGGAACGGATGCGGGGACTGGCGGGCCGTTTCGACCGGCTTGACGGGGCGGAGCGCGCAGCATTGCGTGTGGCTGCCAAGGGGCCCACGCTATCGGGACGACGCCCGGCCATGGTGGCGCTGGGTCTGCTGCTTATGCTGGTGGGGGCTGGCTGGCATTCAGCCTCCCCCCTGTTGACACCGCTTTTCCCCGATCATCAGACCGGTCGTGGGGAACGGCGGTCGCTGGTCCTGGCCGACGGCTCTGCCCTGACCCTTGATGGGGGAAGTGCCGCCGATGTCGATATGGCTTCGGCGGAGCGCCGGGTCACGCTGTTCCGGGGACAGGTTCAAGCCACAGTGTCACCTGATGCCGCCCGCCCCTTTACCGTGGCGACGATGGACGGCACGGCAACGGCCCTGGGCACAGCGTTCATTGTGCGCAAAGAGGGTGGGCGCACCCTTGTTACGGTGGTGGAATCCCGCGTGCGTGTCTGCGCGCAGGCCGAACCGGCGGATTGTCGGCAACTGATGGCAGGCCAACGGGCGATGATCACCCAGGCGGGTGTGACGCCGCTGCCTGATGTCGATCCGCGTGCGGCTGCGGCCTGGACGCGCGGGTGGCTGGAGGCGGATGATATGCCGGTGGCCGACCTGCTGGGCGAACTGAATCGCCAGCGGGCGCGCCCGATCCGGTGTGATGCCAGTCTTCTGAGCGGTCGCCGTGTGACAGGCAGCTTTCCCCTGGACGATACGGACCGCGCCGCGCATGCGCTGGCGGCGGCCACGGGCCTGCGGCTGACGCGCGACAGCCAGGGCGACCTGCTGCTATCTGCCAGCCGCTGAAAATATTTCGACGCAGCCTGTCCCG
>JAEMSB010000374.1:0-1966 GCA_016463045.1 Niveispirillum sp. | reverse complement strand
GGAAAGACATTCTTGCCAAGGATTGGGATGATGGTTTGCGATTGGAAGAAGATGGGCCAGATGGCTGCCACCGTGGCGCTGCTGGTCGGCGCTGTGGTTGTAACAGTGCCGTTGGCTGTGGCGCAGGGGACCGTAGAACAGGGGTTCGACGTTCCGGCTGGGTCGCTGGGTGCCGCTGTGGCGCGCCTGGGACAGCAGGCGGGGATGATCATCACCGTTGATCCCGACCTAGTACGCGGAAAGCAGACGCCGGGCCTTTCAGGTCGCTACACGTCTGCGGCTGCCCTCGAAAAGCTGTTGGCCGGTACCGGCCTGCGGGCGCAGGCGGGACCGGGTGGCACCTACAGCCTTTCGCTTCTGCCTGTGCCCGCCCGGCCCGTCGGTCGGCTGCCGGACACGATGACCGACCTGCCGGAGATCGTGGTGGTCGGCGTGCTGACCGACGTCGCCATTGACCAAAAAGAGATCGAGATGCGGCAGGCGGCCGACCTGTCAGACCTGTTCCGGCAGGTGCCGTCGGTATCGGTCGGCGGATCAGTCGGCATTGCGCAGAAAATCTATGTGCGAGGGCTAGAGGATAGTCTGCTGAACGTCACCGTCGATGGTGCGCCCCAGCATGGGACATTGTTTCATCATGTGGGTCGCGTGTCCATTGAGCCCGAATTACTGAAAAGCGTCGAGGTGCAGGCGGGGGCTGGCGAAGCGACCGCTGGTTTTGGAGCCATCGGTGGTGCTATCCGCTTCCGTACCAAGGATGCTGATGACTTGTTGGCGGCTGACCGCAATATGGGCGGCATCGCCAAGGCTGGGTGGTTCAGCAATGACGCCTATAAGCTGAGCGGCACATTGTATGGCCGTCTGGCCGACGATATCGGCTTTGTCGGTTCCTATGTGCGTGTCGACCGTGACGATATGAAGGACGGTGCCGGTAACCGCCTGCGCGGTACGTCGGCCGAACAGGAACTGGGTTTCGTGAAGCTGGGCGGCCAGCTGGCAGACGATCATCATCTGACGGCCAGTTTTGAACAGCGCAATGAAAAGGCATCCTTTGGCCAGCGCCCCAACTGGCCGGTGCTGGAGGGCGCGCGGCTGTTCCCGGCGGAGGGCAAGCGACAGACGGCGGTCCTCAACTATCAGGGGGAGTTTGATCAGGTTGACCTTGAGGCGACGGGATACTGGACCCGCTCGCGTTTCGTCCAGGATCGTTATGACCGCTGGGGTCTGTATGGCGGCACCATCCGCAGCCAGGGGGCCGACATCCGCGCCCGTTTTGACGTTGCCGCCCATGACGTGACTGTGGGTGGTGAATATCGGGATGATCAGGTGACCGGGGGGTATCTGGGCGATCCGGCGGTCTGGGGCGGCTGGGCGTGGAATGCCGCTATCGGTCGTTTCAAGGAAAAGGGGGAATTGCTGGGCCTTTACGTGCAGGACCATTGGCAGGTGGCGGAGCCGCTGCTGGTCAGCCTTGGCGCACGCTATGACGCCTATGATCTGGATCAGGTGACCTATGCCAACGGCACTGACAGTGACGGGATCAGTCTGAATGCCGGCCTGAATTATCAGATCACCGACGCGGTATCGGCCAATCTGGGCTATGCCGAGGCGTTCCGTGGCAAGGAGATCGGCGACGCCTTCACCTTGGAAAAACGTCCGGGCCGCATCTCGCTGTCTCCGACCCTCAAGCCCGAGAAGGTCGGGAACTTCGAAACGGGGCTGGCTTATGACCAGGATGGCTTCCGCGCGTCGGTCGCCTATTACAATATGCGAATCAAGGATGTGATCCTCGATCAGATTGGCAATGGCGCACCGCCTCAGGACGCCGTCTATTACGAAAATGTGGGGCGGTTCCGGGCCAAGGGCATGGAGTTGAGGGCCGGATATAGCCATGGCCCCTTCGCCATTGACGCTTACTATAACCATTACCGGTCGCGGCTGAATGGCGACCTTATCGAAGGCTATGAAC
>JAEMSB010000373.1:1197-5046 GCA_016463045.1 Niveispirillum sp. | reverse complement strand
GTGCCGGATGCGCCCGTCCCCCCAGATAGGCGGCGGCAGCCAGGATCAGGCCGCAACAGACCGATACGAACACATCGTTGAACCCGGTCAGCAGCCGGAAACGTTCATGCTCCGGGGCGTCGACATGGCCCCGCCGCGTCGTCACGAAGTCACGGAAGCCCGCGACATTTTGATCGCTCAAGACACCAGCCGATACGGCGGCATCGAGTTCTTCATCACTATACATGCTTCCCCCCTCCCTATTGGGCAGAACCAAGTATGCGGCCTGACACCGGTTGCCGCAATCACTGGTACCAAATGTTTAGATGCAGAAAAGAAACAGTCACCAAGGATACGAATCCGTTGCAATCGGGGGGCTTCCGTTCTTGGTTGATAATCTGTTAACGCTGTGCAGCGCGGGCATAAAACCGCGTTTAAAAACAAACCTTTCTCGGACAGGGGAACCTAATGCAATCCAAGAACAGCCTGTTTTTCAGGACGGCGACGCTTGCCCTTTTGGCGGCTGGCGCCGCCAGTGCGATGCCTGCGGCGGCGCAGGATACACTGGATGAAATTGTCGTCACTGGTTCGCGTATCCGGCAAAGCCCGCTGAACCAGACGCAGCCGATCGTACAGCTCGACAGCGAGGCCATGGCCCGTACCGGCCTGTCCAACACAGCCGAAATTCTTCAGCGCCTGCCCATCTCTGGCGGCGGCCTGAACAGCAAGTTCAACAATAGCGGCAATTTCGGCAACCCGCCCGATGGCGGCGGCGTCGGTGCCGGTTCGGCGGAAGTGGACCTGCGCTATCTGGGATCGCGCCGCACGCTGGTCCTGGTCGATGGCCTGCGCTGGGTCAATGGCGCGTCCGCGTCGGGCATCCCGTCTTCCACCGATCTGAACTCGATCCCCAAGGGCATCATCGACCGGATCGAGGTTTTGCAGGAAGGTGCCTCGCCCATTTACGGTTCGGATGCCATTTCCGGCGTGGTGAACATCATCACCAAGCGCAAGCAGGACGGCTTCTCCGGTTCCGCGCAGGTCGGCGCCTTTGATGAAGGCGACGGCGTCACGCAGGAATATGACCTGTCCTGGGGTGCCACCTCTGGCGGCACCAGCATCGTGGCCGACCTGACCTATGTGAAGCAGGAAAGCGTGATGTCGGGCGACCGCTCCATCTCGCAGTTCCCCACGCCGGGCGTCACCGCCTGCGACAGCTCCTGCTCGTCGGGCACGCCGCTGGGCCGGTTCATCGTCAACAACCCCGTCACCGGGGCCGGCATGAACCTGACCTTGAAGAACGCGGTGCTGACGGGCCGTCCGACCTTCGACCCGCTGAACCCGACGGCGGGCAGCTTCAAGAACTTCACCACCGCCGACCGCTTCAATTTCCAGCCCTATAACTATATCCAGGCCCCGTCGGAGCGTCTGGGCACCTATTTCCAGGTGACCCAGGAAATCACGCCCGACATCAATTTCCGCCTGAAGGCCGTCTATAACAACCGCCAGTCCGCCAATCAGGCCGCCCCGATCCCGCTGTTCGTGGGTCCCGATGCCGGCAATGGCAATCTGCTGGACCAGATCAGCATCGATCGCACCAACCCCTACAACCCGTTCGGCGTCACCCTGTCGTCGGGTGGGGCCAATGGCCCGGCCAATTACGCCTTCATTGGCCGCCGCTTCATCGAGGCGGGTCCCCGCCATTATGAGCAGGAAGTGAACACCTGGTACGTGTCCGGCACGCTGGATGGCTCGCTGATGCTGGGCGAGAATAAGTGGTACTGGGACGTCAACACTATCTTCTCCCGCAACAGCGCCACGCAGAAATTCACGGGCAATGTGAATGCCCAGCGTCTGGCCCAGGCCCTGGGCCCCGTCGCCAACTGCACGGGTTCCTGCGTGCCGTTCAATATCTTCGGCGGTCAGGGTTCCATCACCCAGCCGATGATCGATTACGTGCTGTTCACGCAGCAGGACAGCAGCAAGCAGCGTCTGGCCGACACGTCCTTTAACCTGTCGGGTGACCTGTTCCAGATGCCGGCGGGTGCCGTCGGCCTGGCCCTGGGCTACGAATATCGTGACCAGCGTGGTGAGTTCCAGCCGGATGCGGTGGTCGCCGCCGGCCTGGGTTCCGACATTCCGGCCCTGCCGTCCAAGGGCAGCTTCGACGTGAATGAGGCCTATGGTGAGCTGCGCGTGCCGCTGATCGCCGACATGCCCATTGCCAAGCTGTTGGAAGTGTCGGGGGCCGTTCGCTACTCCGACTATTCCACCTTCGGCAGCGAGACGACCTATAGCGGCCGCGTCAACTGGCGCGTCACCGAAGATGTGCTGCTGCGCGGGTCATGGGGCCAGGGCTTCCGCGCACCGGGCATCGGTGAATTGTTCGGCACGCCGTCGCGCTTCGACCAGGAACTGGTCGATCCCTGCTCCGACATGCTGGGCCGGTTTGGCGGCACAGCGGCGGCAGCAGGCGTTCGCGCCAACTGTATCGCGCATGGTGTGCCGGCCAACGGTTCCTATGTACAGGCCAACCCGCAGCTGTCGGTCATCACCGGTGGCAACAAGAAGCTGAAGCCCGAAACCTCGGAAAGCTGGGTGTTTGGCGGCGTGTTCAGCCCGTCCTGGGAGATGGGCTGGGCCGACCGTCTGGATTTCGAGGTGAACTATTATGATATCTCGCTGAAGGACGCGATCCAGCCGATCGGGGCGGAGACCATCCTGGGCCGTTGCGAGCAGAACAACGATGCCTTCTCTTGCGGCTCGATCACCCGTACCGCCTCTGGCGCCATCAACCAGATCAGCGGCCTGTTGCAGAATATCGGCGCCATCGACACCAACGGCATCGATTTCACCATCAACTGGCAGGGTCCGGAAAGCGACCTCGGCACCTTCCGTTTCAGCCTGAACCAGACATTCCTGCTGAACTATACGGAGACGGTCCCGGCCACCAGCGGCACCTCCAAGATCGACCGCGAAGGCACTGAAAAGGGCAGCCCCGATCAGGCCTTCCCCAAGTACAAGGCCACGGCGATCCTGGATTGGGCGAAGAATGATTTCTCCGCCTCGCTCACCAACCGCTTCGTGAAGAGCGTGGATGAAACCCAGGCCGTCAACAAGCTGAACGACCGTCTCTATACCGACGTGCAGTTCAGCTGGTACCCGGCGATGTTCGACAGCAAGATCGGCATGACCCTTGGCGTCAACAACCTGTTCGACAAGGACCCGCCGGCCTGCTTCAGCTGCGGCCTGAACAATTTCGATCCCACCACCTATGACGCGCCGGGCCAGTTCGGCTATGCGCGCCTGACCTTCAAGATGTAAGGGGCGGGCGGCTCCGCCTAATCCGCTCTACACGGGACCGGGGTTCACATGATAGTGAACCCCGGTCTTTCTTTTTCCGGATGCAAGGTTCCGTCCCATGACCGCCCCGCTGTTCAATAAGGTTGCCATCGTTGGCTTCGGCCTGATCGGTTCGTCGATCGCGCGGTGCGTGGCGGAGTATCCGGGCCTGGCAAACGGCGTGGTCTGCGTGGACCGCTCACAGGCCGTGTGCGACCGCGTGCTGGAACTGGGGCTGGCGCAGCAGGCGGGGACCGATCCCGCCCTGGTCTCCCAATGCGATCTGGTGGTGCTGGCCACGCCCATCGGCGCCTTCGCCGATCTAGGTGCCGTCATCGGCCCACACCTGACGGTCGGCACCGTTCTGACCGATGTCGGGTCGGTGAAACAGTCGGTGATCCGCGATATCGCCCCGCATGTGCCCGACGGGGTGCATTTCATCCCCGGCCATCCGCTGGCCGGCACCGAACATTCCGGCCCCGACAGCGGCTTTGCCCTGCTGTTCAAGGGCCGCTGGTGCATCCTGAC
>JAEMSB010000373.1:0-1187 GCA_016463045.1 Niveispirillum sp. | reverse complement strand
CCAATCAGGCGGCATTGGACCGGCTGTCCGCCTTCTGGAGCGGATGTGGGTCGATGATCGAGGTGATGGAGCCCGGCCATCATGACCGGGTCCTGGCCATCACCAGCCACCTGCCCCACCTGATCGCCTACACGATCGTGGGCACGGCCACCGACCTGGAAGATCATCTCCAGTCGGAGGTGATCCGGTTCAGCGCCACGGGCTTTCGCGACTTCACCCGCATCGCGGCCAGCGACCCCACCATGTGGCGTGATATCTTCCTGAACAACCGCGAGGCGGTGCTGGAGGTGATCCAGCGCTTTACCGAGGATCTGACGGCCCTGCAGCGCGCCATCCGTTGGGGCGAGGGGGACAAGCTGCATGAGCTGTTCACCCGTACCCGCGCCGTGCGCCGCTCCATCATCGATGCCAAGCAGGCATAAGCATCATGGCCGATGATGCGCGCCGGCCCTCCCCCGACGCCCTGCTGCAGGCGGCCACGGCCGAACGACGCGGCAAGCTGAAAATCTTTCTGGGGGCCGCCCCCGGCGTGGGCAAGACCTATGAGATGCTGCGCACGGCCCATGCCCTGAAAAAGGACGGGGTCGATATCGTTGTCGGCGTGGTCGAAACCCACGGGCGGGCCGAAACCGACGCCATGCTGGCCGGGCTGGAGGTTTTCCCGCGCAAGACCCTGTCCTATCGCGGGCAGGAATTGTCGGAGATGGACCTGGACGGGTTGATCGCGCGCCGTCCCGCCATGGTCCTGGTCGATGAACTGGCCCACACCAACGCGCCGGGCAGCCGCCATACCAAGCGCCATTCCGATGTGGAGGAATTGCGCGACGCCGGCATCGACGTGCTGACCACGCTGAATGTGCAGCATGTGGAAAGCCTGAATGATGTGGTCGCCCGCATCACCCGCATCCGTGTGCGCGAGACGGTGCCCGATCAGGTGATCGACAGTGCGGACGAGGTGGAGGTCATCGACCTGACGCCCGCCGACCTGATCAAGCGGCTGGGGGAGGGCAAGGTCTATGTCCGTGATCAGGCCCAGCGCGCCCTGAAACATTACTTCTCCCCCGGTAATCTGACGGCGTTGCGCGAACTGGCGCTTCGGCGCACGGCGCAGCGCGTGGATGACCAGATGGTCACCTATATGCGCAGCCATGCCATCGCCGGGCCGTGGGCGGCGGGCGACCGGCTGC
>JAEMSB010000372.1 GCA_016463045.1 Niveispirillum sp. | reverse complement strand
ATGCCCGCCCCCTCCATGCCCGGCGTGAACGGTAGGGGGGCGGGATAAAGGCCGGTGCGGAAATAGACGTCGATGAAGTTCAGGCCGATGGCGGTGTGCCGGATCAGTGCCTGGCCCAGCCCTGGCTTGCCGATCTGCACCTTCTGCCAGCGCAAAACCTCTGGCCCGCCCGTCTGTTCGACAAGGATGGCGTTCGTCATGATAGGACCTTGGGAATGGGGGGCCGGGATGCGACCCATCGCATCCCAGCGATGGGCAATCAGCCCAGATGCTTCTTCAGAAAATCGGCAGAGCGGCCATGGGCCAGCTGCGCATCGCCATCATGGTAATGCTTGCCGCCGATGCGCGTGAAGGCGTGGTCGCGTTCGGGATAGACATGGACCTCCACCAGGAAATTGCCGGCCACAGCCTCCTTGATGGCGTTCTGCGCCTCTGGCGGTACGAACCCGTCCTGGCCGGCAATGTGCAGCAGCAGCGGCTTGGTGATGGCTGACACTTCCCCGATATCCTTGTCGATGCCGACCCCGTAATAGGAGACGGAGGCATCGATATCGGTGCGCGTGGCCATCAGATAGGCCAGCTTGCCACCCAGGCAGAAACCGACGCAACCGACCTTGCCCGTGACGCCGGGATATTGACGGATGAAGGACAGGGTGGTGGCCAGATCCTCCACCCCCTTCACTTCGTTGAACCCCTGATAAAGCTGAAACGCCTTTTGCCATTCGGCTTCGGTCTGATCGGTGATCTGCACGCCCGGCTCCTGCCGCCAGAACAGGTCGGGTGCAATTGCGAAGTAGCCGGCGGCGGCATATTTGTCGGCAATGGCGCGCAGGTTGGCATTCACGCCGAAAATTTCCTGGATGATGATCATGGCCGGGCCCTTGCCGCTGGCCGGGGCGGCCAGATAGGCGCCAAAGCTGCCATCGGGCGATTGGATCGAAACGTCGGGCATTAGGATATCCTTCCTTGTAATCGACAGATGAAATGGAGGGGGATCATCCACCCAGCAGGGCGGCAAGGTCTGTGGCTGCCGTCACGGGGGCCGAACAATGCTGTTCCAGACAAAGATAAGCGGTCGCATGGCCTTTAACCATGCTTTTGCCTGCGGCGGGATGATGCGGGGGCAGCATTGGATCATTCGGCGCGCGACAGAGCAGGACGAGATTTGGATGCCATTTCTCCAGCGCCACGCGGCGCAGGGCAGCGGTCCCGGCATCGTCCGCGTCACCGACAATCACCAACATCTGGCCATGCAGACGCAGATCCACGCCATTCAAGAACCCGGCAAGCGGGAAAAAGTTCCGCCCCACTTCGCCGGCAAACGCGGTGATCAGGGCATCGGCCCGCTGCCGCCAGATATCCTCCCCCGTCAGTAACCATAGACGGCTGAACAGCCCGACAAGGGTGCCATTGCCGGCAGGAACGGCATTGTCATGGGCATGGCGTGGGCGGCGGATCAGATCATCGGCATCATCCGCCGTAGTGAAATAGCCGCCATCGCCATCATCATGGAAATGGCGCTCCACCTTCTCCAGCCAGCCGATAGCGTGGGTCAGATAGGCACCCTGCCCCGTCACCTCATAAAGGGTGATGGCGGCCCGTGCCATGTTGACATGGTCCTCTAACGTGCCGCGATGCCGCGCCTGTCCATCGCGGAACGAATGCAGCAGGCGGCCATCGGCGGTGGACATGTGGTCCAAGACAAAGCCAAAAGCGCGCGTGGCGGCGGAAAGCCAGTCCGTGCGGTCCAGCGCGGCCCCGGCCTGCGCCAGGGCCGCAATCATCAGGCCGTTCCAGTCGGCCAGAACCTTGTCGTCCCAGCCGGGCCGCACCCGCCCCGCGCGGGCCGACAGAAGGATGGCGCGGCAGCGGGCCAGAATGGCCTCAGTGTCTGCATCTGCCAAACCGTTCTCATGCATGCGGTTCAGGATCGTGTGGCCTTCCCAGTTGCCCTCCGCCGTCACGCCATAAATTCGGCAGAACAGGTCCGCATCATCGGCGGGCAGCAGGCGGCGGATTGCTCCGTCGGTCCAGACATAGAACTTGCCCTCCTCCCCCTCGCTGTCGGCATCCAGGGAGGCGGCGAAGCCCCCACCCTCTGCCACCATCTCGGCCAGGACCCAATCGGCGGTTTCGGTGATGCGGGCGTGCAGCAGCGGATCGCGCGTTTCCTGCCACACGGTCAGTATCAGGTCGATCAGTTGGGCATTGTCGTAAAGCATCTTTTCGAAATGCGGGACCAGCCATTCCGCATCCACGGAATAACGAGCGAAGCCGCCACCCAGATGGTCATAGATGCCGCCTTGGGCCATCCGCGTCAGGGTCTGGATTGTCGCGGTGGCGAATTGCTGCCGGCCCGTGTGACGGAAGGCACGCCAGAGCAATTCGAAAATTCCAGGCTGTGGAAATTTCGGTGCATCGCCGATCCCGCCCCAGACGGGGTCCACCTCGCGCACCAACCGGTCGGCCACTTGGATCAGGGTGTCAGGGGTAATGGCCTCACCGGGCCGCCCGGCGGCCAGATTATCCATGGCGTTGGTCAGGGCCTGGACATTGCGCTCCACCTTCGCCGGTTCCTCCGCAAAGGTCTGTGCAACGATCTGCAACACTTCTGGAAAGCCCGGTCGGCCCCAGCGCCGCTCCGGCGGAAAGTAGGTGCCGCCCCAGAACGGGTGCCCATCAGGGGTCAGGAACATGGTCAGCGGCCAGCCGCCCTGCTGCCCCAGCAGGCTTAAGGCCTGCTGATAGATATGGTCCAGGTCGGGTCGTTCCTCCCGATCCACCTTGATATTGACGAACAGCTTGTTCATCAGGTCGGCAATAGCGGGATTCTCGAAGCTTTCATGGGCCATGACATGGCACCAGTGACAGGCGGCATAGCCGACCGACAGCAAGATGGGCTTGCTTTCTGTCTTCGCCTTGTTCAGCGCTTCCGGACCCCAACCCATCCAGTCCACGGGATTGTCCATGTGCTGGCGCAGATAGGGGCTGGTTTCCCGGTGCAGCAGATTGCCAGCACCGCGATGGGCGCTGTTCGGGGGCGTGGCCATGTCTCATCCTTTGCCGGGTCCGCCCATCATGACGCCAATCCATGACGGGCCTGTGAAGAACAGATAGTTTATCCTTGTGTCAAACCCAGGGTATGGGAAAAATCACGGCGGATAACGGGCGGGAGGTAACGCCATGAAGGTGACCATCAATATCGATTGCACACCGGAAGAGGCGCGGACCTTCCTGGGCCTGCCGGATGTCCAGCCCATGCAGGCGGCCTTGATGCAGCAGTTGCAGGATCAGATGTCGGCCAACCTGAAGGCCATGGACCCGGAAACCATGATGAATACATGGTTGCCCCTGGGGCTGCAGGGGATTGAGCAATTCCAGAAACTGATGTGGTCGCAGATGTCCAATGCGATGGGCGGCGCACCGACAAAGGATGCTAAGAAGTGAGTGATGATGTGAAGGCCGATCCCGCGCCCTATTACCGCGCCCATGTTTTCGTCTGCACCAATGAGCGGGAGGCTGGACACCCCCGTGGCTGCTGCCGCGAGAAGGGCGGGGATGAGCTGCGCGATTATATGAAGAAGAAGGCCACCGGTTTGGGTCTGGGCAAGACTGTGCGTATCAACAATGCCGGCTGCCTGGATCGCTGCGAGCTGGGACCTGTCCTGGTCGTTTATCCCGAGGGTGTCTGGTACGCCGTGACTAGCAAGGCCGATGTGGATGAGGTGCTGCAAACCCATCTGGTGGAGGGTAAGCGTGTTGAGCGGCTGATGCTTCACCCCACCGACAAGCTACCCGCCGATATCCGCGCCCGCCGGGCGGCGGCGGAATGATGTTTCACGTGAAACACCCCTGATGCGTGCCGACACGATCTTCGCCCTTGCCTCTGCCCCCGGTCGCGCCGGGGTACAGGTGATCCGCATTTCCGGCCCTGATGCAGGGGCGGCCTTGTCTCGGCTAACCGGTCGTACCCTGCCGACCCCCCGACAGGCAGCCCTTGCAGGGTTGCGTGACCCGGTCACGGGCGAGCTGTTCGACAAGGCCCTGGTCCTGTCCTTTCCCGCCCCTGGCAGCTTCACGGGCGAGGATGTGGTGGAACTGCATCTGCATGGCGGTCGCGCCGTCCTGTCGGCGGCGACGCAGGCCTTAACGGGTCTGGGCCTGCGCGTGGCCGAACCGGGGGAATTCAGCCGCCGTGCCTTCGAGCATGGTAAGCTGGACCTGACGGAGGCGGAGGCCATCGCCGATCTGGTAGATGCCGAAACGGCGGCGCAGCGGCGTCAGGCGCTGCGCCAGATGGAAGGCGCGCTGGGTCAGCTCTATGATGGTTGGCGTCACCGCCTGACCCGTGCGTTGGCGCATCTGGAGGCCGATATCGACTTCCCCGATGAGGATCTGCCCGGGGGCCTTTCCGATGCGGTGCGGCCCGTGGTGGTGGGGCTGGTGGCCGAATTGTCGGCGCATCTGGCCGATCAGGGTCGTGGGGAGCGGTTGCGCGACGGTATCTCCATTGCCATCCTGGGGGCGCCCAATGCCGGCAAATCCAGCCTGCTGAACGCCATCGCGCGGCGCGACGTGGCCATCGTGTCGAACCAAGCCGGTACGACGCGGGATGTGATCGAGGTACAGTTGGATTTGGGCGGCTACCCTGTCCTGCTGGCGGATACGGCAGGCCTGCGCGATGCCGCCGATCTTGTAGAATCAGAGGGAATCCGCCGCGCTCTCGACCGTGCGGCCAAGGCCGATCTGAAGCTGCTGGTCTTTGATGGCGGTGAACTGCCCGACCCTGCCACCCTGGCGCTGGCCGATGATGATGCCATCCTGGTGATGAACAAGGCCGACCTACCCGGCGCCGTCGCCCCCCTGGTTGGTCGTCCCATCCTGCCGATCTCGGCCCGCACGGGCGAGGGTGTGCCCGCGCTGCTGGCGGTCCTGGAACAGGCTGTTGCCGCCCGCTACGCCCCCTCCGGCGCCCCTGCCCTGACCCGTGCCCGCCATCGGTCGGCGCTGGAGGAATGTCGGGAGAATTTGCATCGGGCGCTGCAGGCCCCGTTG
>JAEMSB010000019.1 GCA_016463045.1 Niveispirillum sp. | reverse complement strand
CCCCGCCACCGCCCGCACGACGCGAACAGCGCCGGCACCGCACGGGCCGGAATGTGCAGTTCAATATCCGTGCCCGACAGGAAACCATCGATAGCTTCCTGGCCATTGCCGACCGTGAAGGCTGGGTCCTGGGTGAGGTGCTGGAAAATGCCGTGGCCGCGCTGGAGCGGGAATTGGCAGCATCCAGGGTCTGTTGAGATTCATTTCAATGGGTTGTCCAAAGATGCCTTTGAATCTCAACGGCCCCGGAAGCGTAAAATATTAAGGCTCAGGCCTGTTAGCTGCTCCCCCGCTGGCCAACCTGCAGCAAGCGCCGGTCTTTTCCGGATAAGGCCAGAGCGGTCAGCACGCCTGTGGCATAGGCGCCGGTATCAATCGCAATGCGGTTGCCCGTCACAACCGGGACATCAACGATCGTATGTCCATGCACGATGGCATAATCCGAACTGAAGGGCCGATCCACAAACCCGTCGCGAATCCAGAGCAGATCGTCGGGCTGTTGCGCGGCCAGCGATATGCCGGGCCGGATGCCCGCATGGACAAAGACATAATCCCCGATAATGCTCATCAGTTTGGTATGGCGAAGGAAGGCCAGATGGGTTGTCGGCAGCCGCTCCGCCAGTTCCTGCGCCAACCCCATCAGCCGCGCCGGGTCCGAGAGCCCTGGAGAAGCCCGAACCCCATAGCTTGACAGGGTCTCGATCCCCCCGAAGCGTAGCCATGCCTGGGCTTCAACCGGCGTGATCAGGAAATCCAGCAAAGCCTGCTCATGATTACCGCGCAGGAAATGGACGGACGCTTCCGGGAAGGGATCGCTGGTCAAGATATCCAGTACCTGTCGGCTGTCCGGCCCACGATCCAGATAATCCCCCAGGAAAATGAGCGAGACGGCTGCCCTTTGGGCGTGATTGTCGGCATCGATCCGCAATTTGACCAGCAATTTCCGTAGCAGGTCCGCTTCCCCATGGATATCGCCGATGGCATAGACAAGCTGACCTTCCGGTATCAGGAATGTCCTCTCCACCCCGTCTGCCATGGGCGAATGCTGACGGAACCTTGCCGCCAGGGCGTTCCAGATCTTTCTTGCCGCCATGGGCTCTCTCCTTGCGGTGCCTGATGCCGGTTGGCACCTTGCAATACGCTATCTTACCGGGCTAGTAGCAAAGCCGAGGGGAGCCATCTGCTATATATGGCTTCATCCAATGATCGCGGTCAGGAGAAAATACGGATGTTCTGGAATTGCAAGATGCAGAAATTCCTGAAGCTCGTTGCGGCATTTGGGCTGTGCCTGACCGTTGCGGCCTGCAGCAGCAGCAGCAACCGTGCGGCACCCACGGAATTCGCGCCGAAAACCATCGTCAATCCGGCCGAGGGCTATCGGCTGGAAGCAGGTAACACCGTGCGTGTGCAAGTTTTCAGCCAGGAAAACCTTTCTGGTGACGTCACTGTCGATCCAACCGGAAATCTGACCCTGCCGCTGATCGGCAATGTCCGTGCGGCCGGCCTTACAGCCAATGAGCTGGCACAGCGAATCGAGAAAAGCCTGATCGAGAAGAATCTTCTGCAATCACCTAGCGTATCGGTCGAGGTCCAGACCTTCAGGCCTTTCTACGTGCTGGGCGAAGTTCGCCAACCAGGGGAATTTCCTTACACGATCGGGCTGACCGTCCTGAGTGCGATTGCCCGGGCCGGTGGGTATGATTACCGGGCCCTTGAAAATGATGTCGTCCTGGTCCGTGTGATCAATGGTCAGCAGCAGGAATTGCGTGCCGATGAACTGACCCCGATCCTGCCGGGTGACATTGTCCGTGTCCGGGAGCGCCGTTTCTGATGCGCTCGACGGCCATGGAGGGAATATGCTTCATGGCCGTCTGCTCATCAGACCTTGCTGCCCAGCCTGTTGCCCTTCGCTGACAGCATCAATGAAAAGCCCCGGAAGCATCTGCTTCCGGGGCTTTTCATTGATTGGGGCTTATTCCACCTGACCGCACGCCCGCTCTGCTTTCAGTTTACCAAACGCCAACGCTGTCTGGGATCAACCCAAACAGACCCGTACCGTCAATCTCAGGTCGGGCTGCCTGTCAGGATCGGCGTCTCTTCCACCGGTTGGTTCGTGGGCGCGGTGGGGGTGGTGGGGGTGGTCTGCTGCTGCGTTGTGGCCTGCGGCTGCTGGGCGGTCTGGGTTGCCTGGGGCGTGGTGGTCGTCGTCGTCGTAGGCCTGGCCAGAATCTGGTTGATCTGGGCCGGATTGCTGGAATTCGACTGGGTAAGGGTCGTGTTATTGCTGGCAGCCGTCAATGTTGAGACAACCGTTGTGGTTGCCTGGGGCGCTGCGGCCTGGACTGTGGGCTGCGAAACGGCGGTATAGGCAGAGGCCATGACTTGGATCGCGGCACTCGGCGCGGCCTGATAGACTGCGGGATTGCTGACGATCTGGGTGACGTTGACCGCAACACTGGCAACTGTCTGAGGAGCCACACGGGCGGCTTCCGGCTGCACAATGATGCGCGCCGCTGTGGTGGCAACCTGGGAAACCTGCGAAGGGGCTGCCTGGGCGGTAGACGTGGATGATACGGACTGCACAGCCTGTGCGGCCAGCTGTACAGCAGCGGCGGGATTGGTCTGCACAATGCGCTCCGCCGTGCTGACGGCGGCTGTGGCCACTGTCGCCAGAACCGTGGCGTTCTGGGAGGCCTGGGCCACAGAAAGCGTCGCGGTTGCCAGCGAACTGGCAGCGGTGGAATTGGCGGCGATCGCCGTCGGATTGACGAAGATACGGGCCGCCG
The DNA here is from genome assembly GCA_016463045.1 of Niveispirillum sp. Lineage (GTDB taxonomy): Bacteria > Pseudomonadota > Alphaproteobacteria > Azospirillales > Azospirillaceae > Niveispirillum. Next base: position 16,631 of record JAEMSB010000019.1, on the reverse strand, counting down.
TCGTCACGACAGCTTCCGTCTGCTGTGGCGCGCTGGTCTGTACACCCGTATTGCGCACAACCTCCACGGCGGCAGCGGCAGCGGCAATCGCAGCCTGCGGATTGGTCGCCAGCAACTGCTCTGCGGCGCGGATAACGGCACCGGACAGAACGCCGGCCTGCTGGGCATTACCCGCCGAAAGTGTCTGGATGGCCTGCTGGATGGCAGGTGTGTTACCCGTCTGGACAGCGGCACGAAGGGCCGGGGGCAAACTGCTGACCGCCTGGGTGCTCTGCTGGGCCATAGCCTGCTGAACCGGCGTAAAGGCCATGCCGAGGGTCATGGCGGCACCGGCGAACAGAGCGGCGCGAATGGACCGGGTCATCGGATACATGGATACCCTCGTCTAGTGCAGGCCAGCAGTACAAAAGCCGGCCAAATGATGAAACAGTTGCTATTTTTCTACCTTAGTTATAATCGCCACCCTATGCAACCATGGGCACCAGATAACCAAGGCTGGCGCTATCATTTTATCGTGCGGGCACAGGCGGCTAGCGATGGGTCTATTCATGGCTTTCTGCCGGCGAGCCGCAAAACTGGCCAGATTGCTGCGCTACGGCACCTTTCGGGCCGGCCTGCGCCATAGGGTGGCGGCATCCCTGGAGAACATGCCGGTCATGCGTTCACTTCAGGTGCGCGCGGTGATTGATGCGGGCGCGAATATCGGACAGTTCTCCCTGCTGATGCGGCATCTGCATCCCGACGCCGTCATTCATGCCTTCCAACCGTTCCCATCCGCTGCCGCTGTCTTTTCCCGGCTGTTCGCCGCCGATGCGTCCACCCATCTTTATCGCCATGCCCTGGGCGCGGTATCTGGAACAGCCGATCTGCATGTATCGCGCCGTCCCGACAGTTCCTCGCTTCTGCCGATTGGCGAGAACCAGACGGTTTTCGCCCCCGGCACGGAGGAGGTGGGAGTGGTTGCGGTGCCAGTACGGCGCCTTGATGAAGTGCTGAACAGCCTGCCCCGCCCATCCCTGCTGAAGATCGATGTGCAGGGCGGTGAACTGGCCCTGTTGGAGGGGGCGGAGCGTCTGTCACCCTGGCTGGATCATGTCTATGTCGAGTTGTCATTCAGGCAGTTCTATCAGGGGCAGCCCCTGGCCGACGAGATCATCGATCATCTGCGCAGACGGGGCTGCCGCTTGGCCGGGATCGGCGGTACGGCACGTGACGCGCAGGGCCTGATCGTTCAAACTGACCTGTTGTTCAGCCGCCTGACAAGCCAATGAAGGCGGCGGCAACGATTCTGAAGGCGGTCCCAGCCCTGTTTGCCATTCAGGGGCTGCAATATCTGATACCGCTGCTCACCATCCCCTTCCTGATGCGTGTGCTGGGGCTGGATCGCTGGGGGCAGGTGGCCCTGCTGATCACCTTTGGACAGCTCGTCCTGATCCTGCTGGATTATGGGCTGCATCTGTCGGCAACCCAGGCGGCTGCACGGCGTGCTGGAGACAGCAGGGCCCTGGCGGCGCTGTTTGGGGCCGTCACCATGGCCAAGCTGATCGTCGCGGCAGCCGGCCTGCCCTTTATCCTGCTGGCGGCCGGCCTGATTGAGCATGTTGGCAATGACCCGCAGTTGCTGGCCTGGGCGCTGGCAGCCGTGCTGATCCAGGCGCATGACCCGCTCTGGTACTTTCTGGCTACCAACCAGACGAATCGGATCGCTATGTTGACGGTGACGGCCCGGATGGTGGCTGTGATCATCATGCTGATCGCTATCCGCACGCCCGACGATGCCTGGATCTATTTCGCCAGCCAGATGGCTGCCTGGCTGGCGGTGGTCTGCGCCGGCATCTGGTACGCACGGCGTCAAACAGGTTTCGCGTGGCGGCATCTGCGGGGAGGGACTGCCGTCCTGCGCGAAGGATGCCGCATCTTCCAGCTTTATGCCGGCAGCAGTTCCTTCGACTATCTCGTCCCCCTGGCACTGGGTGCAGTGACAGATCCGACCAGTGTCGGTCTGTTCGTCGGCGCGGAGAAGCTGGCACGGGCCGCCGCCAGCCTTCTGACACCTTTCCGCAACGCGCTTTTTCCCCAGATGAGCCGTCTTCTGGCAGAGGCGCAGCAGGAGGCCAGGCTGCTGCTGCGCTGGGCCCTGGTGCGGATGGGGGGGCTGGCCGTGGCCGCCAGCTTTACCTTGCTGCTGGGCGCCGACCCGCTGGTCCCGCTGCTGTTGGGGGAGGCAGCGCGGCCAGCCGTGCCCATTCTCCAGATCCTGAGCCTGCTGCCCCTGCTGTTGACCTTGAACGGATTGATCGGGGTGCAATGGATGATCCCGGCCGGTCGGGCTGCGGCCCTGCGGAATATCTACATCGCCACCGGCATGCTGCGCCTGCTGCTGTGCGTCCTGCTGGCCGGCAGCCTGGATGCGCCCGGCGCCGCCCTGGCGGTTATCAGCAGCGAACTGTCGGTTTTGGGCGCTTGTCTGTTATATCTGCGGTGGTGGCCAATTCGCGACAGCAGGCCATCGGATTGATCCGCATTGGCGGGTTGCAGGCTGGCATGACCATATAGTAAATCGGAGTATTATCTCGGTGTTGAACATTATCGCCTGGCTACTTGTTGGATATTCCGATGGTTTCATCTACCAAGCTATGGAAATAACCGGCATATCTGGGTATGCTTTATATATTATACCGATATTCTTGACATATTTGATGTTCATATTCATGAACTACAAGCTGTCCATCAGTCAGATGGCCCTAAAACGTCAATTTTTCATTGTTGTGATTTTTATTCTTATGGCAATACTTCATTATTTAACAGTAGGTGGTTTTTATGTTTTCGGTTATTTGCAGATTATGGCTATGATATCCATGGCCTTTCTGATCCGTGATTTGTTCACGACCAATGAGACTGTTCTGCGACCCGGTTTTGCCAAGGCGTTGCTGGCAATCCATTATATCCTGTGTGGATATGTGATCCTGTCCTGGGCTGCCCTGAACATAGCTGACATTGATATCAGCCTGTTTGTGAGTGAGCAGGAACGCCTGTACGATCTGGCAGTGGTCCGCACCAGCGGTCTTCAGCGGGAACCAGCCTGGGCTGGCTATGCCATTGCCAGCACTTATCTGGCCATCCTGACCACACGCCCCCAACGTCTGCTGTTTGCGCAGCTGGCTTTCCTTGGCGGTATTGCCGCAACGGGATCGGGGGTTGGCTTCGTGCTGGCGGCACTGTTCATCACCTACCAGATGATGGTGACACGCAAGGGCAGCATGGGTATGCGGCTGTTCTTCCTGATGGGAATGGCGGTCGTCACGTCCGTCGTCTTCAGCAACCGCATCAGCAATGTGGTGAACCAGGATGATCCGTCGACCCAGATGCGGATCGAATCCTCCAACGTTGCCTTGGAGGTGATCGCTGAAACCTTCCCCGTCGGTACCGGCTTTGGCAATTACCAGGATCATGCCGATTTCGATCCATACATATGGGGGGGGTTTCTGAACCTTGACGAAGCCTCCTATTACAAATCCGACATCCTGGCACTGAACATGATCGCGGAAATGGGCATTTTCGGCTGTATCCTGCTGCTCGCCTTTGCTGGGAATTTCGTCTGCCGGACAGCCCCCCTGGTCACCGTCATGGCCCTTGTGATGATATTGTCATCGGGCACGATGATCATGCCCTTCTATTTTGTGCTCGCCGCCATCTGCGGTCTGGAACGGGGGAAGATGGGGCGCCGGCTGGCCGAGGGCGTGAAGGAAACACAGAGATGAGCGCCGCGCCGCGTCCCGACGCTCCCCGTTATCTCTGGCTGACCCGCTATTTCCCGTATCCGGCCCATGCCGGTGACCGGATCTATTCCGCCAAACTGATCGAGGGATTGGTTGAACAGGATTGTCAGGTCACCGTCTTCTGTACGGATCCGAACCCGGCGGATTGCCTGAGCCAATTGCCCGAGGGCGCACCGCGACAGGTGGAATGGGCCATCTGCCGGCAGGGCGGGCTTGACCGCATGCTGCTTTATCCCTTTTCCAGATTGCCGCGTCACGCGCTGAGATTGTCAGCGGCAGAGCCGGCGCGCCTGTTGCGGGCGCTGCTGGATCGGCGGGATTGGGATGCGGTGCTGATCGACTATGTCAGCATGGGGTGGGTGCTGCCCTTGCTGGCGCAATGGCGGCGGGGCGCTGGCCGCAAGGTCCCGCTGGTCTATGTTTCCCATAATCACGAAGCCAGCGTGCGCCAGCTCTCCTGGCGTCAATCGACTGCCCCCCTGCCGATCCGGCTGGCACAATGGGTTGATGGCAAGCGAGTCGCCGCGCTGGAGCGGGCCTTGCTGGATCATGTGGATCTCGTGACGGTGAATACGGGGGCTGATCTGGCGCTGTTTCAGGCCGAGGCGCCGCGACTGCGATATGTGACGCTTGTCCCGGGCTATGACGGCCCCCGGCTGGACCAGCGGCAACTCACGGCGCAAACGCCCCGACGCGTGGTTGTGGTGGGGAATTTCGACTGGATCGTCAAACAGCAGAACCTGTTGGGCTTTCTGGAAGCAGCCGCGGCACCCTTCGCCCGTCACGGCATTGGTATCGACATTGTGGGCAGCGGGCCGGAACCCATCCTGGCGGCCTGGCGGCAGCGGTTTCCGGGCGTGGCGATCCATGGCCGGGTGCCCGCAGTGGAGCCCTATATCCAGAATGCCCGGATCAGTATCGTTCCCGAACGAACGGGGGGCGGCTTCAAGCATAAGGTCCTGAATGCCGTGTTCCAGCGCTCCCCGATCTTCGCCATCGCCGGGTCCATCACCGAAATGCCGCTGCAGGAGGGCCTGTCGCTGCGCCAGTTCGCAGACTTTCCAGCCCTGGCGCAGGGGGTGATCGATGAGATCGACAATGTCGAAGCCCTGGACCGGCAACAGGATGCGGCCTACCAGGCCTGCCGCGACCTGTTCTACTGGCCAGATCGGGCGCTCATCCTCCGCCGGTCACTGAACATTCCGGAAAGCGCAGGGAAAAAGCCATGCTGATGCAGGTGAAGCGCCTGTTGAATTCCCGGTATAACTGGTTGCCCCCTACCGCTAGAGCCTCCATCCGCACCGTCCTGGACATTGGCGGAACCGAGATCGACTGCCAGTTGGCAGCACGCTATTTGCCGGGGTGCCATTACACGGCCGTGAACATCATCAAGCCGGTCGCAACACCCCCCGGGGTCGAGTTTCTGCAAACAGATCTGGACCGGGAAGGGCTGTCCGCCCTTCAGGGACGACGGTTCGACTATGTCATCTGCTCGCATACGATCGAACATCTGGTGCGGGGCAAGGAATTGCTGACTGAAATGGGCGATCTGGTCGGGGATGGTGGACATCTCTATCTGGAATGGCCGTCCGAACGGTCGCAGCGCTTCCCACTGCTCGGGGTTGGGCTGAACTTCCATGACGATCCCACGCATGTGACATCGCTTTGCTTGCAGGATGTGGTGACATTGCTGCGGGAACGTGGCTTCTGTATCCTGTCGGCGGGTCCCCGGCGCAACAGGCTGCGTCAATTGCTGGCCCCCCTGCTGCTGGTCCGCAGCTGGATCAAACATGGCCACTTCGTTCTGTATGATTTCTGGGACTGGACGGGGTATGCAGATCATGTCTGCGCCAAACGCCTGGACCAGGGGTAGACAGGGGGGCAGCGGAATTGATCCAGGCATTCCTTCGAACCTGCCGTCTGATCATCCGCCGGATGATCACGCTGGCGCTCGGGGCCGGTGCCACCCGCCAGCTTCACACTCTGTATCACGCCGTGCTGCGCCGCACGGGAGGCTTTGGATTGAACGAGACGGCGGCCACGAAGGCGCTGCTGAGCCTGCTGGCGGCGCGTGCCGGTACGATCCTGGATGGCGGTGCCAATATCGGACGCTACAGCTGGTTCATGGCGCGTTATCGCGATCGTGAGACGCACATATACGGGTTCGAACCGAATCCCGACGCCTGCCGTCTGGCCCGCCGGAATCTGGCGGGCCTGAAGAATGTCACGCTTCTGCCGGTCGGGCTGGCTGAGACACAGCGGACCGGGTCGCTGGTGGTGCCGCAGGATGCCTTCGGCAACCCGGTCAGTGGGCTGGGATTTGTCGCATCGGACCCGGAGGCAGCCGGAACAGGCTCTGCGGAACCGATTTCGCTTTGGCCGCTGGATGCTCTCATCGCCGACGGGACGGTACGCATTCAGCCCCCCGTGCTGCTGAAACTGGATATCGAAGGGTATGAGCCGGCGGCCCTTGCCGGGATGGCAAGGTTGCTGGACCAACACCGGCCCTGGATGTTCTTTGAATGCGATACAGCCTATCTGGCCCGGGCCGGCTATGACTGGGACGCTGTCTACCTGCCACTGCGAAACCGTGGCTATGTCATATTCGCCGAAATCAAGGGGCGGTTCTACGCGGTCGAACAACCGCAGTCGGCAAGCGTTAACTATTTTGCCCTGCCGCTGCCATCTGCGGAAATCCCGCCGGCAGCGGGATGGACCATTGACGACCTGCAGGACCGGCTTTCCGTCCGCCCCCTCAACCGGTAAGGCTTTTGCGTATACGCCGGACCCGGGCATAAAAGGTGGGTGAGCTGTGGCTGCGGATCAGGTCGTCGACCATATGGAAGGCAATCTTCAGGCCGGCATAGGCCCAGACCCGGAACGGATTGGCGCCCAGTCCGCACAAGGCCCGCGCCACCTCGACCGTCGCCTTGCTGATGTGCTGCGTGGAGTTGCCGCCAAGAGCAAAATGATAGCGCACGGCAGGGTCGTACCCGCCCTGGAAACCGGCCTTATGGACCCGGAACAGCCACTCATAGTCAGGGGCCACCCGATAGGCGGGATCAAACAGTCCGGCCCCTTCGAACACCCGGCGATGGGCGGTCAGGGTCGGGTAGTTCATCGTTGGCGCGCGATAGGTGATGCGACGGCGGTAATCGTCATCACCACGAATGGTGAAAACAAACTCTTCACCCACATAATGATCCATATCGCCAAAGACGAAATCAATCTGTCCGCCGACCAGGGCAGCCACTGATTTCTCCACAAAATCCTCAGGCAGCCAGTCATCGGCATAGACAAAGCCGATGAAATCACCCTTGGCAAGGGTCACGCCCTTGTTCTGTCCATCGGCATGGCCCTTGTCAGGCTCGGAACACCAATGGCTGATCAGATGTTCGTACCGGCGCAGAATCTCAACGGTTCCGTCCGTCGATGCTGCATCCACCACAATATACTCGATGGCCGGATATGTCTGACGCTCGACACTGCGCAATGTCTTTTCGATCGTGCCGGCTGCGTTGCGGACGATGGTGATCAGGGTATAGAGCGGCAGACCGGAAGGGGCGGCGGGCCGGCCACCGGGCCTGAAGCCGAAATGATCCGCACTCATATCCAACCCCGCTCCATTTGCATAAATACTTGTGACCAGTCACGTTTTGTAAATGACCAGTCACGGCAAGAATGCCAAACCACCACGATCAAAATCCTTCTGGGCACGGGCGAAGTCACTGGGAATGCCGATATCCAGGAAATAGGCTTCCTGAAGCCGCCCCTCCAGTCGGCCCGCCCCGGCAAGCCGGGGGAACAGGTCGGTCTCCAAAGAACAGAAACCCGGCGGCAGCATCGCCGCCACGTCGCGCCGCAGATAATAGATGCCGGCATTGATCAGGCCCGGCCCCGTCACGCCGCCCTTCTCCCTGAAACCCGTCACGCGCCCCTGGTCCAGGGTGACGACGCCATACCGATCGGCGGTCGGCACAGCCCGCAGGGCCAGACGCCCGTCGATGCCGATCGGCAACATCGGCAAGGTGAACGCGGTCAGATCGATATCAAAGATACTATCCCCGTTCAGCAGCAGGAAGCCGGGTGCCAGGTCGGGCAGGGCCAGACGCAGGGCGCCGCCCGTACCGGCTGGCTCCGGTTCGGTCCGACAGGTCACGCGCACGCCCCGATCCTGCCATTCAGCCCGGAAAGGGTCGAATTGCACGGCCAGATAACCGGTCAGCAGCAGGATATCGCGAAACCCCTGCCGGGCCAGCCGTTCCACCATATGCGACAGGAAGGGGCGACCGGCGACCGGCAATAGCGGTTTCGGCGTGGTGTCGGTCAGGGCCCCCAGACGGGTCCCGCGCCCCCCCACCAGGATGACCGCCTGCCCGGCCTCAGACATTGGAATAAAGGCTGTTGCGCAACATGCGATAGCCCTTGATCAATTCCGCGATGCCATCATCCAGCGAATGGGCCGGCTTGTACCCCGTGCCCTCGATCCGGGCATTGGAGACGATGTAGTCGCGCTTGTCCGGGTCCTCGCCGATGGGGGCCTCCATGAAGACGAAGCCGGGGATATGGGCCCGGATGCGCTCGCACAATTCCCATTTCGACAGGTTGGCGTCAGAAAGACCGACATTGTAGGGCCGGTCACGCATGGCTTCGAAATTGTCGATCCCATGCAGGAAGACCCGCGCCACGTCACGCACATGGATATAGTTGCGCTTGAAATGCGGTTCGAACAGGACCACGGCCCGGTCATACACGGCGCGATAAACGAAGTCATTGACCAGCAGGTCGATGCGCATGCGTGGCGACATACCGAATACGGTGGCCAGGCGGAAGCTGATCGCGTTGCCCCGCGCCAGGACCGCCGTTTCAGCCTCCACCTTGCTGCGCCCGTAAAGGGAGAGGGGGCGCAGGGGGGATTCCTCCGTGCAGGCCTTGCCCTTTTCCCCGATGCCATAACCGGAATTGGTAACGGGCATCAGCAGTCGCTGTGAGGGCGACAAGAGGCGCAGCAGCGTCTGGATGGCGTCATGATTGGTGGTCTGGGCCGCTGTCCGGTCGGCATCGCAGAGGGGGGCACCAACCAGGGCCGCCAGGGGGATGACGATATCCGCCTTGGCCAGCAAGGGGCGCAGGATCTGCTCTTCACGGGCATCGCCCCGCACCACGTCGAAGCGTGGGTCGGCGCAGACATGGGACAGGGCATTCTGCCTGAACATGAAATTGTCCAGCACGGTAACGCTGTGGCCCGCCGCCAGCAGCGCCGATACCATGGTAGAACCCAGATAGCCGGCACCACCGGTGATCAGGATGGAATGGGTGTCAGTCACTCGTAAACTCCCGTTCAGCGGCAGGCACGGTCCAGGACATCGCGCAGCCGTTCGATCTGGGGCGTCAGGTCGAACGGATGATTGCCGACGAAGAACCCGCAATCATGGGCCAGATTGGCATTATCGATGCCACCGACGATGTCGTAATCATAATACTTGATGACGTCATGGCGCAGGAAGCAGCCACCCGTGATGATGCGATAACCGATATCGGCATCCGCCAGGGCCGCGAACACCTTGCGCCGATCCAGGCCCGCTGCCGGGTTGAGGATGATGGTGAAGCTGAAGCTGGAGCTTTTGCCGTTTTCACGCTGGATGATGAAACGCTCGTCACCGGCGAACAGCGACTGGAACAGCGCCAGATTGCGGCGGCGGGCCACCGTCATGGCGGGCAGCTTCTTCAGCTGTTCCAGGCCCACGGCCCCCTCCATCTCCAGCGGTCGGACATTATATCCGGGCAGGATGAAGCGATAGGCCTCGAAATGGTCATGGGAACGGCGCTGATAGACGGGGCTGTCCGTCGGCAGGTCGCGCGTCCAGCCATGGGCCCGCAATGAGCGGCTGAGATGAGCCAGTTCGGTATCGTCCGTCAGGATCATCCCGCCTTCCATCGTGGAGATATGGTGCGAGAAGAAAAAGCTGAACGTGTTCAGGTGGCCGAACGTGCCTGTCTTGCGACCGTTCAGTTCGGCATCCATGGACTCACAATTATCCTCGAACACATAAAGCCCATGGGCATCGGCAAAGGCGCGGATCACGTCGAGTGCTGCGGGATTGCCCAGGATGGAAACAGGCAGAATGGCGCGGGTGCGGGGCGTCAGCGCCTGTTCCAACTTTGAAACATCGAGATTGAGCGTATCCAGCTCCACATCCACAAAACGCAGACGCAACCCATATTGCTGAAGCGGGTGATATGTGGTGGCCCAGGAAATGGCCGGCACAATCACCTCGTCCCCGCGCTGGAGGGGCCGGTCCTGCTTGTGGCAGAGGGCGGCGATGCCCACCAGATTGGCGGAGGAACCGGAATTGACCATGATGGCATGGCGCGTGCCGAAATAGTCGGCGAAGGCCCGTTCAAAGGCGGCCACCTGCTCACCCATGGTGAAACGTCCCGACGCGACAACCCGCTGGATGGCGTCGATTTCTTCCGGGCCCCAGCTCGGGGCGGCAAGTTCATAGAACATGGTCTTTTTCATCCAGGATGGCCTGGCCGGCCGGTTCAGAACGGTCCCTTGAACGCCTGCTGATAGGCAAGGCGTGCCCGCTCGGGATCAGGTTCCCAGCCCCCCGCGCCACCCGCCAGGGCATGGGCCGCCTTGGCGATGGTCAGGGGGTTGGGGTAGAAATGCGCTTCCAGCGCCGGTGTGGTGGGGCAGGTGGTCGGGGCGAAGCCCATGCGGCGGATGGCAAGCGGCCCACCGCCCCCCAGCTGTTCGGCCACCTGGGCCGCGATCTCCGCCCCGGCACCAGCAGATACCCAGGCATTGTCGACCACAAGCAGACGGCGGGTGCGGGCCACGGAGGCGACAATGGTTTCCATGTCCAGCGGCACCAGGCTGACCGGATCGATCAGGTCGACCGACAATCCCACCTCTTCCAGCAGGCTGGCGGCCCGAAGGCATTCCACCGCCATGTTGGAGATGCCGACGATGGTGATGTCGTCGCCGCGCCGCATATGGCGCGCGCGGCCGAACGGCACCATGAAGGGCTCCTCCGGTACCGGCGCCTCGATCGGATAGAGCAGCCGATGTTCCATGAAGATGACGGGATTGTCGTCACGGATGGCAGCAATCATGCAGCCCTTGGCATCATAGGCGTTGGACGGCGCCACCACCTTCAGGCCTGGGACATGCATGAACATGGCATGCAGTCCCTGGGAATGCTGCGCGCCCTGGCCCCAGGACTTGCCGATCATCGACCGAACCACCATCGGCACCTTGACCGACCCGCCATACATGTAATGGGCCTTGGCCGCCATGTTGACGAGCTGGTTCATGCACAGCATCAGGAAATCCATGCGGATATGCACATGGATGGGCCGCATCCCGGCCATGGCGGCACCAATGGCCACGCCCGTCATCGCATCTTCCGACAGGGGCGTGGTGAAGCAGCGGTCGGGGCCGAACTCGTCCAGCAATCCCTGGGTCGATCCCTGGATAGCGCGGTGGTCATCGACATCCAGACCGAAGCAGAAGACATCCGGGTCACGCCGCATCTCCTGCGCCACGGCCTCACGCAGGGCATCGACATAGCGCAGGCTGCGCATGCCGGCAGACAGGGTATCAGGCGAAGACATGGGCGTGCAGCTCCTCTGCCGCGGGGAAGGGGCTTGCTTCGGCATAGGCGACAGCCGCCTCTACCTCCGCCTCGATCTCGGCTTCGATCTGCCGCCGCTCGGCCTCTGGCAGCATGGCGGCCAGACGCGCCACCTGATCGCGGCGCTCCCATTCCTCCATGTCGGTACGGGCACGATAGCCGGCAGCATAATCCTCCGCCGGGCCGACATGTTCGCGCCAGCGATAGGTATGGCATTCCAGGAAGGCGGGGCCGCCGCCATCGCGCATGGCATCGATCAGGCCGGATGCGGCATCCCGGATCTCGAAAATATCGCCGGAGGTGATGCGCCGGGCCGGCATGCCGAAGGTCGCCACCCGTTCCGTCAACTGGTCAGCCGCCCAGCGGCGATGCAGCGGTTCATGGATGGCAAAGAAATTATTCTCGCAGATGAAGAGGATGGGCAGCTTATGCAGGGCCGCAAAGTTCAGCGTTTCATAGACGCATCCCTCCTCGCTGGCCCCATCGCCATAGAAGACGGCCGCCACCTGGCCCCGGCCCCGGCGCTTCAGGGCCAGGGCATAGCCGGCAGCCACGGGCACATTGGTGCCGACAACGGCTGAGCAGCCCAGAATACCTTGTTCCAGCCCGACCAGATGCATGGAGCCGCCCTTGCCCCGCGCGCAACCGCCGACCTTGCCGAACATCTCCGCCAGCATGGCCTTGGGATCACCGCCCTTGGCCAGATAGGTGGCATGCCCGCGATAGGTGCCGGACACGATGTCATCGGCGCGCAACAGGTCGCAGATGCCGACAGCGATCGCCTCCTGGCCGATGGACAGATGGACGGGACTCTTGATCCGATCCGTCGGATAAATCTCCGCGACACGTTCCTCGACCCGGCGCACCAGATAGAGGGACCGATAAAGCCTGACTAAGGTCTCGGGAGATTTCAGGGCGGGGCTGTCCATGCGGGGCTGCTCATTGATGGGCGGAATTGGCGGCGCGGAAAGGCCCGCCTGTTACCGACAGGCTTGATACACCAGCGGCCGGCCCGGATGCCAGCGCTGCGGAGAGGCCTGCACGCCTAGGTAGCATCCTGAGACTGCAACCATGGCATGGCCCGGAACAGGCCGATCAGGGAACAGGCATCCTCAATCACAGACGTGTGAACCATCTCCATGATTTCAGCCGGGGTGAACAGACTGATCTGCCCCAGGCCCATTTCGTGGTTATCCAGGGCGGCGGCAGGCCGGCAATCACGCGCCAAAAACAGGGCCCCGCGCACGGCCATGGCTGCCGCTTCCGGCAGAAAGGTGCCCAACGGGATCAGATCGTGGGCGGCGCAGTCATGGCCCGTCTCTTCACGCAATTCCCGGCGGGCGGCGACGGCGGGCGCTTCTCCCGCATCAATGAAACCCTTGACGATTTCCCAGCAGGCGCCCCCCACGGGATGGCGTTCATTACGCAACAACCCGACGCGCCCACCGATGACGGGTACGACGGCAGCGCCCGTCAGCAGGTCCGGGCGCTCGACAGCCGGCGCCAGGACCAGGAAATCCTCAACCCGGCGCCCCGCGCCATCGATGACGTCATCCAGATAGACGATCCACCGGCTATTCCGGATACCGATACGCCGCCGGTTGCGGTGCAATCCCATGGGCGCCATCAGCGGTCTTCAGGCAGAATGATGCTGCCGGTATCGTCAATCCCGATATCGACGCATTTCAGACGGGACAGGCGGCGGACCAGATCCTGGCGGCGACCGGGTTCGATGAAGAAGGCCAAGAAGCCGCCATTGCCGGCCCCCAGCAGCTTGCCGCCACTGGCACCGGCAGCCATGGCCTCATCATAAATCGCATCAATCACCGGATTGGAAATGCCAGTTGCCAGCTGTCTTTTCAGCATCCAGGAATGATGCAGAAGTTCGCCCAGGCAATGAACAGGCCGACGTTCATCGGCCAGCCATGCGGCTGCCTCGTCAACAAGACGGGAGATCTCATGCAGTTGCGCTGTCCGCTGGGCGATATTCTCGATCTGCCGACCGGCAATATCGGACGCGATGCGCGACAGGCCCGTGGAAACCATGAGAATGGAGGCGCACAGCTCCTCACGACGGGCCTGGGCAAGGGAAAGTTTCGTAACTTCGATGGCACCTGACGGCTGAAAGCGGATATGGTTCAGTCCGCCATGCGCGGCCCAGACCTGATCCTGGCATCCGACATTCTCACGGATGACATCCTGTTCTATGCGGATCGCCTCACGGGCCAGCCAATGCTGATCCACGCGTTGCCCGGTACGGGCCCGCAACGCATTCAGCAGCCCCACGACGAAGGCTGAACTGGACCCGAGGCCGGAACGGGCCGGAAGATCGGACATGTGGACCATGTCGAGCCCCGCCCCCACAGCCTCTTCCGCATAGACCGCACGGACAGCCGGGTGCTGGATGGCATCGATGCTGCGTACATGCTCCTCGCGGGAATAGGCGATACGGTATCCGTCCGCCGCCGCAGGCAGGGATGCCAGGCGGATATAACAATATTTATTGATCGCCATACCCAGCACAGCACCGCCATGTGTGCGCCACCAGGCGGGATAATCCGTTCCACCCCCGAACAGCGAAATCCGGAAGGGGGTCCTGCTCGTCACCATTCAGCAATACCTTCTCATGTCCCCATACGCGCCGGGGAAGAGCGCTCCATACCGGAGGTAGCTTGATTGCATCTTGCCTTCCCAAGGTTGAAATGCCTGGGAAAACATCGGACCAGCACCGCTCATACGGCACCGTTACGGCCAAAGACAACAGGAACCGTCTTGGCCAGGATGGCGATATCCTGCCAGAGGCTCCAGTTCTTCGCGTACCAGGTATCGAACATGACACGCTGCTCATAAGAGGTGTTGCTGCGTCCACTGACCTGCCACAGACCCGTGATGCCCGGCCGCGTCTCCAGATAGAACATCACATCCCGCCCGTAATAGGAGAGTTCCTGTTGCGTGATGGGACGGGGGCCGACCAAGCTCATCTCGCCGCGCAGCACATTCAGAAGCTGGGGAATTTCGTCCAGGCTGGTAGAGCGCAGGAAGCGACCGATGGGTGTGACACGGGGATCGTTGCGCAGCTTGAAATTCTGTTCCCATTCCGCGGCAGCCGCAGGGCTTTCAGCCAGATGCTGCTCCAGGATCTTATGGGCATTGGGGACCATCGTCCGGAACTTCAGACAGTCAAACAGACGGCCATTGCGCCCCACGCGCCGGTGCCGGAACAGAACCGGACCGCCATCGCGGGAAATCAGCAAGGCAAACATCAAGAATAGCGGCAGGCAGATCAGCACAAGCAGACTGGCGATCACCAGATCGAAGATCAGCTTCACCAGACGGCGCAGGGGCTGACCCAGATTGTTGCGGGCCACCAGCAGCATGAAGTCGCGGCCGATGAAACTAAGCTGATCAAAACCCAGGATGGGCAATCCCCCCAGGGATGGAATGACGGCAAAGGGCAGCCGCTCGCGGACCAAATCGGACAGGAGGTCACCATAGGTGATCATTTCCTGGGCTGAGAGGGCCAGAATGACAAAGCGTGCATCCCGCTCTTCGCAGAGATCAGCCCAGACCCGGCCATTTTGCGGCGACTGCATGAGGACGGGATCAACGATGTCGATCACCTCATACCCCATGGCGGCATCCGCGGTGAAAGCCTGCCGGACATGCTTGGCCAGATCACCAGTCCCCACCAAGAGCGATGGGATCCGCCACAATCCGAAACCATCAAGGATACGCCGGGCCACAGCGCGGCCCAAGGGGATGAGCAGGGCCGTCAGCAGCCAGGTATTGACCAGCCAGAGGCGGGAAAGGTGATATTTGGCGGCGTAAACCAGGAACCCTTCCGCCAGCAGCATGACAAGGCATACGACCACGACATGGCGATAGGCCGTCCAGGCCGGCAGCGGCAGCCGGTAATGGCCCAGAGCAAAAAAGATGAAAAGGGCAAAACCAGCAAGAACCGCAAACTGAGCCGTCCTGTGCCTGAATGTATCAGCAATCCCCTCAAAATAGCCCTGATCCATGAAAAAGTGATTTATCAGAACACCAATCAGCAAAGCTAAGAAAAATGACATAACGAATGAGATAAAATCAAACGATATCAGAAAAATGTGCCGGAAAATTCCGACCATTATCAAACGGTTTTTCGCATGATTTTTGGATGATTTCTCACTATAGTGCAATTTTACGTCTTCCATGTCACAGATTCCGCATCACCTTCTGAAGAGAATTTGGCAAAGGATGATGTCCAGCCTCCTGCTGTGCAAAGACCACCATTCATAGTATGGAAAAGTATGTTTTGAAATGCCTCGTTGCGCAGCCCCTCCATCGCATGGGATTAACACCCATTAATGCTAGGCCTGATATATCTACATTTCGGTGCCGACATCATGTCGTTTCACGCCCTTATGGCGTCAGGGGCTAGGTGATGCGTATTCTGCTGCATGATTTCGGCTGCTACGCCTTCATTATCCCCTTGGCCCGCTGGCTGGCCGCGCAGGGGGTCGAGGTGTTGCATCTCAGTGCCGGCGAACTGACAGGGCCACGCGGGGCATCCGCATCGCAGGCGGGTGATCCGCCAAACCTGCGCTTCTCGTCGGTGACAACCGGCCGCCCTTTCACACGCTATGCCCTTCACCGACGCCTTGGCGATGAATGGCGGTATGGCCGTGCCTTGCAACGGGCCATCGACGCTTTCGGTCCGGACCTTGTCCTCTCGGCCAATGCGCCGCCAGTGGCACAGGCACTGGCCCTGGCGCATAGCCGCAAACGGGGCATTGCCTTCGTCAGTTGGGTCCAGGATATTTTCAGCCTGGGAGCGGCGGCTCTGACCAGGGGGCTGCCATGGCCACTGGGCCATCTGGCATTGGCGCTGCTACGCCGGCTGGAATTCGGAACCATGGCACAGTCCGCAGGTCTTGTGGTGATCGCTCCGGCTTTTCTGGACAGTCTTGCGGCAAACGGGGTCTGCCACCCGTTGACCCTGGTCCGGGAGAACTGGGCTCTGGCTCCCGTGCGGGAAGCAAAGGCCGGTGACTGGGCGCAGACGCACGGATTGGAAGGGGGCCGGATCCTTCTGACCGCCGGCACACTGGGCAAAAAGCACGACCCCGACATTCTGGCCCGTCTGGCCGCAGGGCTGAGCGCGCAGACGGATGTACGGCTGGTCGTGGTCAGCCAGGGGCCGGGGCGGGACCATCTGGAACAGCTG
>JAEMSB010000371.1 GCA_016463045.1 Niveispirillum sp. | reverse complement strand
TGGCCATGCTGCGCGCGCTTATGCCGGCCCGCCTGGATGCGGATCACGGGCAGGGATGCGGGCTTGGGGGCCTGGGTCGGGGTATCGGTGGTCATGGCGGGGGCCGTCGCGGCGGGAATGTCGGTCATGGCGCGGAAAATACCGCCGCCCCCGCCCGGTCAACAAGCGCCGTCGCTGCCGGTCAGGCCAGCGGTCGGCACAGGCGCAGATCCTCGCGGTAGTGGCCATGCTCCAGAGCACGGGCCAGGGCCACCGACACGCTGGTCCCGATGCCTTCCCGCTGCGGCAGGTGCAGATGCACCGCGTTGCAGCCCAGATCGCGGGCCACCACATCCATGTCGTTCAGCAGGACATCGATGGCGGCTTCCGGCTCGATCAGGTCCAGCGCCAGGAACATGTCGACCTGGAAGACCTTGCCATGCCGGGGGCTGGGCAGGACCTGATAGGCGTAGATGCCATGGATATAGCCATGGTCGCCCTCCACGGTCCGGATGCCGCCCTCTGCGGTACCCAGCAGCAGGCCGGCATAATGGCGCCAGGCCTCGCGGTCATCGGCGGCGCGGCCCGTCTGCACCAGGGGCCAGGCCTGATCGATGCGGCGGCGGTCCAGCGGCTTGACGGAAAAACGGTCGGACATGGTCACCCGTTCCGGCGAGATAAGCACGGCAATGTCTCTGTCTGTCTGAACAAGGCTAACGTGCGTGTGCACGGGCGGTCCCCCATCGTTAACCGATATGCCGATGGTCGCGCTTTGATCTGGATCAAGGCGCGCTCACGCGGTTAAGCCTAGACCTCTGGATATGTGTTCATCAGCCAACCATTATGAAATCCTTCAATTGGCTGGCGGACATGACTGGAAGTGCTCCACCGGCCTTGTTGCGCGTTGTGGATCGTTTCCAAAAGGCGCATTCTTCCCTTCGGTGGAAAACCGGGGGCATTATTTATATCGGGGGGCCTCACATGGCGTTGGCTGAACATGCATGCACTCGGGAAAGCGCTGTCGCGGCCCGTATTGATGTTTCGCCGTGCAATGCCTGCCCGGTGCGCAGCATGTCGGTCTGCTCCGCCCTGGAAGCGGACGAGTTGAAGCGGCTGGCCGATATCCTCGTTTCGGTGAAGGTCGATGCCGGCCATACCCTGTTCGCAGAGGGTGATGGGGCCGACACCCTGTTCAACGTCACCGCCGGCACCATGAAGCTTTACAAGCTGCTGCCCGATGGGCGGCGACAGATCACGGGGTTCCTGCTGCCCGGTGATTTCCTGGGCCTGTCGATCAACGATACCTATGCCTATTCGGCCGAGTCGGTGACGCCGGCCACGCTCTGCCGCTTCCCCCGCCGCCGCCTGGAAGGGCTGCTGGAAGATTATCCCAAGATGCAGCGCCGCCTGTTCGCCATGGCGTCCAGCGAGCTGGCGGCGGCCCAGGACCAGATGCTGCTGCTGGGCCGCAAGAACGCCAAGGAGCGTATCGCATCCTTCCTGCTGATGCTGTCGGAACGGGCCCGGCGGCGCGGCTATGCCGAGAATCCGGTGCATGTACCGATGAGCCGGTCGGACATTGCCGACTATCTGGGCCTGACCACCGAAACGGTCAGCCGCACCTTCACGCAGCTGAAGACCAGCCGCGCCATCTCCCTGCTGGAAGGCGGCAAGGTCCGCCTGAACGATATGGAGATCCTGCAGGAACTGGCCGAGGGGGCGTGAGCCTTCAGGCCGCAGCACCCCGACGTGCCGCCACGGCGGCTTCCGCCTGCGACAGAAGATCGGCCAAAATCTCGGAAACGGGCTGTTCCTTGGTGACCATGCCCACCGACTGACCGGCCATCAGCGAACCGTTCTCGACATCGCCATCGATGACCGCACGGCGCAGGGCGCCGGCCCAGTAATGCTCGATCTCCAGCTGGGCTTCCTTCTGGTCCAGTTCACCTGCATCAAAGCGCGCGATCACCTCACGCTGCTTGTCCATGAAGCGCTTGGTGCCCTCATTCTGCAGGGCGCGGACGGGGATGACGGGGAAGCGGCTGTCCAGCGCCACGCTGGCCACCGCGTCACGCGCACTGCCCCGGATGAAGGCCTGCTTGAACTTCGGATGCGCGCGGCATTCGCTGGCGCAGACGAAACGGGTACCCAGCTGCACGCCGGCGGCCCCCATTTCCAGGTAGGAGACAATGGCCTCCCCCCGCCCGATGCCGCCCGCCACGAACACGGGCACATCGCGGATTTCCGGCAGGATCTCCTGGGCCAGGACGGAGGTGGAGACAGGGCCGATATGGCCACCCGCCTCGCTGCCCTCGATCACGATGGCGTCGGCACCGCTGCGGATCAGCTTCTTGGCGATGACCAGGGCGGGGGCAAAGCACATGACCTTGGCCCCACCATCGCGCGCCGCCTTGATGGCGGTGGCGGGCGGCAGACCACCGGCCAGCACGATATGGCCCACCTTCTCTTCCAGGCAGACCTGCACCAGTTGATCCAACTGCGGATGCAGGGTGATCAGGTTGACGCCGAAGGGCTTCGTGGTCAGGGCCTGCGTACCCCGGATTTCATCGCGCAGCAAGTCAGGCGACATCGACCCGGACGCGATGACGCCAAAGCCGCCGGCATTGGAAATGGCCGCCACCAGCGCACGGTCCGACACCCAGGTCATGGCCCCGCCCATGATGGCGAGATCGGTACCCAGATAATCACGGCCCCGCGACCAGAGCTGATCCAGATGATGGCGAGCGGTCATGGTGACGGACCCTTCAATATTTGACTGCCGAATGGTCGGCGTTCACTACCGCCGGGGCTGTGCCCGGTCAAGGGGCGCCAGCCAAATGAAAAGGCCCGGCACCGTTTCCGGGCCGGGCCTTTGCTGTGGAACGGATAAGCGCTTACGCCTTATCCAGACCATAGGCCGTGTGCAGGGAGCGCAGGGCCAGTTCGGTATATTCCTCGGCGATCAGGACGGAGACCTTGATCTCGCTGGTGCTGATAACCTGGATATTGATGCCACGGTCGGCCAGCGCCTTGAACATGCGCTGGGCGACACCGGCGTGGGAGCGCATGCCGACGCCGATCACCGACACCTTCACGACGTTCGCGTCCGACACGAGGCGGCGATAGTTCAGCGTGTCCTTGGACTTTTCCAGAACCTGGACCGCGCGGTCGATATCGGCCTTGCCGACCGTGAAGGTCATGTCGGTGGTGCGGCCATCTTCCGACACGTTCTGCACGATCATGTCGACATTGATGGCGGCGTCCGTCAGGGGCCCGAAGATGCGGGCGGCCACGCCCGGCTGGTCTTCCACGCCAATCAGGGTGATCTTCGCCTCGTCCCGGCTATAGGCGATGCCGCTGACCAGTTCCTGTTCCACGATCTCATCCTCGTCCACGACCAGGGTGCCGGGCAGTTCGGAGCCAGCCGCCTGTTCAAAAGTTGACAATACCTGCACCCGCACATGGTGCTTCATGGCCATCTCGACCGACCGTGTCTGCAAGACCTTGGCGCCCAGCGACGCCATTTCCAGCATTTCCTCATACGTGACGCGGTGCAGCTTGCGCGCCGACTTCACGATGCGGGGATCGGTCGTATAGACGCCGTCGACATCGGTATAAATGTCGCAGCGGTCAGCTTTCAAGGCCGCAGCCAACGCCACCGCCGAGGTATCGGAACCGCCACGGCCCAGCGTGGCGATCCGGCCCTTCTCCGTCACGCCCTGGAAGCCGGCGACGACGCCGACCACGCCCGTGGACATGTTGTCCGACAGGTTCGTGGTGTCGATCCGCTCGATCCGGGACTTGCCATGCGTGTCATCGGCGATCAACGGGATCTGCCAGCCCTGCCAGGAACGGGCGGGGATGCCGATTTCCTGCAGCGCGATGGCCAGCAGGCCCGACGTCACCTGTTCGCCGGACGCGACGACGGCGTCATATTCGGCCTGATCATGAACCTTGGCGATCTGCTTGCAGTAATCGACCAGCTGGTTGGTCACGCCCGACATGGCGGAGACGACGACGGCCACCTCGTGCCCGGCATCGACCTCCTGTTTCACCTTTTTAGCGACATTCTTGATCCGCTCGATATCGCCGACCGAGGTGCCACCGAATTTCAGGACAAGTCGCGCCATAACGCCATTCCATCAAGGGTCAGGGTAATTTTCGCAAAGGCTCCGGTGCCGGAGCGGGCTATCCATAACCCGACGCACCATGGGCCGCAAGGCGCACCCATCGCACTGCACCCATGAAGCGGCGTGGTGCGCACGCCCGCGCGTCCTATTGACCCCGCGACAGGCCGTCCCAGCTTTGCTATGCCGTTTGCCGAAGTCCGGGAGAGATGAACCATGAACGCCGCAGCCAACGCCCAGGCCCAGCCCCGTACCACCGTCGATCCGGCAGAGATCGAACGGTTCAGCCGTATCGCCGCCGAATGGTGGGACCCGGCGGGCAAGTTCCGGCCGCTGCACAAGTTCAATCCGGTGCGTCTGGCCTGGCTGCGTGATGTGATCTGCAAAGCGCATGACCGCGATCCCCATGCCACCCGTCCTCTGGACGGTATCCGCATCCTGGATGTGGGCTGCGGCGGCGGGCTGCTGTCGGAACCGCTGGCACGGCTGGGCGCGACGGTCACGGGCATCGATGCGGCGGAAAAGAATGTGAAGACGGCGGCGGCACACGCCACCGAAACCGGCGTAACCGTCGATTACCGCGCCACGACGGCGGAGGATCTGGCGGCAAGTGGGGAACAGTTCGACGTGGTCCTGGCCATGGAGATTGTCGAGCATGTAGCCGATGTCGATCTGTTCGTGCGTACCGTCGCGGGACTGGCCCGGCCCGGCGGGCTGGTCTTCATGGCCACCTTGAACCGCACTGCAAAAAGTTTTCTGTTCGGCATCGTGGCGGCGGAATATGTGCTGCGCTGGCTGCCGCGCGGTACCCATGACTGGAAACGTTTCCTGAAGCCGTCGGAACTGACCGGCACGCTGCGCCGGGCAGGCGTGGAGGTACGGGAGGTGACGGGCGTCGCCTATAACCCCATCTCCGACCGGTTCAGTCTGGCCGCCAAGGATCTGGATGTGAATTATATGCTCTGGGG
>JAEMSB010000370.1 GCA_016463045.1 Niveispirillum sp. | reverse complement strand
GAATGGGCCGTATCGGTGATGGTGAAGCGGGTGGAGACACCGTCATCCACCTTCACCACCGACCCGCCTTCAACCAGCCCGCCGACCCGCACCCGCTTGTCGCCCGGCGGCTTGGTGACCAGATCGGAGGGGGAGAAGAAGAAGGCCACATTCTCTTCGAACGCGGTCAGGGTCAGGGCCGTGGCGGTGCCAAGACCGGCCAGCGCCAGCAGCAGCATATAGAGACGGCGCTTCTTGCGCGTCATCATGGCGTTTCCTCCCCACCCGCGTCACCGGCCCCGGCCCGGCGGCGGCGGCGCGGCAATGTCTGTTCCAGGCTGCGCAGCAGGCGTTCCTTGCGGCGCAGTGTGCCCAGGCTGGCCAGCAGCAGGCCCACCAGGACCAGCAGCGCCAGACCATAGCTGGACCAGACATAGATGGCGTATCCGCCCATGTGGAAAAAGTCGGCCATCCTGTCACACCCCCCCGGCCTGGGTCAGACGCAGGGTCTGGATCTTGC
Organism: Niveispirillum sp.; assembly: GCA_016463045.1. Taxonomy (GTDB): domain Bacteria; phylum Pseudomonadota; class Alphaproteobacteria; order Azospirillales; family Azospirillaceae; genus Niveispirillum. The sequence goes on along the minus strand of JAEMSB010000370.1, from coordinate 4,580 downwards.
GTTCCGCCAGTTCGGCCCGCATGCGCAGAATGACGGTGGCCGCGAAATAGGTCTTGAAGGCCAGCGCCAGGATCAGCAGCGGCCACAGCATGTCACTATGGATGGCCGGCCCGTCCATGCGCAGCACCGATGCCGGCTGATGCAGCGTGTTCCACCAGTCGACGGAGAATTTGATGATGGGCACATTGATGGCCCCGACCAGCAGCAGGATCGACCCGGCACGGTGCCCGCGCTGCGGATCATCAAAGGCATCGACCAGCGCCATATAGCCCAGATACAGGAAGAACAGGATCAGGACCGAGGTCAGGCGCGCATCCCACACCCACCATGTGCCCCACATCGGCTCCCCCCACAGGCTGCCCGTGACCAGACAGAGCAGGGTGAAGCCCGCGCCCAGCGGCGCCGCGGCCTTGGAATAGACCTCCGCCAGCGGATGGCGCCAGACGAGCGCACAGGCCGCCGCCACAGCCATGGAGCTGTAGGCGAACATGGCCATCCAGGCGGCGGGCACATGCACGTACATGATGCGCACTGTGTCGCCCTGCTGATAGTCCTCCGGACTGACGAACAGTGCCAGATACAACCCGGCGGCGAACAGGATGGCGGACAGGACCGAGACCCAGGGCAGAACCAGGGCGGCCAGACGCAGGAAACGGGCGGGATTGGCGAAACGATGCATGATGGTCCCTATGTAGCATGGGACCTGCGATTTTCACACCGCTGCCAACGGTTCCTGCGCTGATTTGATCCAGCGCAGAACGATCAGCCCCAGCGCCCGGCCCGCAATGTCCGCAGGTCGGCCACGGCCTGCCCCGGCATGGCAATGGCATGATGGACGAGCGCCGTGGCCATGTCGGCCTCCAGCGGCTTGGCGAACAGGTAACCCTGCGCCCGGTCACAGCCCATCTGCCGCAGCAGCGCCTCCTGCCCCTCCGTCTCCACCCCTTCGGCCACGACGCCGAATTCCATGATGCCGGCAATATGCAGGATGGCGCTGACCAGGGCCTTGCCCTTGTCGTCGCGCGACATGGCGGTGACGAAGCTGCGGTCGATCTTGATCGTATCCACCGGCAGGTTCTGAAGATAGGCCAGCGAGGAATAGCCCGTGCCGAAATCATCAATGGCCAGCCCGATCCCCAGATCGCGCAGGCCCTTCAGGATGGCGATGGCGTCCCCCCCCTGCCCGATCAGCCCGCTTTCGGTGATTTCCAGGCGCAGCCATTCGGGCCGGCATTCCGTCATCTCCAGCACGCCCGTCACCCAGCGCACAATATCCAGACGCGAGGGGTCCAGCTGATAAGGCGACAGGTTGACGGAGACATAGAGCGGGTTATCGGCCCGGCCCCGGTTCCATTTCGCAATCTGGCGGCAGGACTGCACCAATATATGGTTTCCCAGCGGCACGATCAGGCCCGTTTCCTCCGCCACCGCTACAAAGGTGGTGGGCGGGATGGGACCATGTTCGGCATCGGTCCAGCGGGCCAGCGCCTCAAACCCCGCCAGTTCACCATCGGCCAGCCGCACGATGGGCTGAAAGACGGGCCGCACGCCATTGCTGAAATAGATGGCCTGACGCAGCTTGTCATAGATGACATGGCGTTCGGTCAGGCGGGCGCGCATGGCCGCGTCGAACACGCGCCGGCCCCCACCGCCCGCCGCCTCGGCCTCCGCACTGGCAATCTCCGCATCGCGCAGCAGGGCGGCGGCGTCGCCCCCGCCCTCGGCACTGGGCACCACACCCAGGCTGGCCGTCACGAACATTTCACGCCCGGACACCGACAGTGGCGCGCGCAGGGCGTCACGCACGGCATGGGCCAGATCATCGACGCGCCCTGCCTCCTGATCGAAGGACAGGACGGCGAATTCACCCGTGTCGATGCGGCCCAGAAGATCATCGGCCGGCACACAATCGCGCAGCCGGCGCCCCACGGCGGCCAGCAGGGCATGGGCATCCGCCTCGCCCAGCGTTGCCTTCAGGGCGCGGAACCGGTCCAGGCCGATGACGGTGACGGCAATTTCCGTCTCCACGCCCAGCGCCTGCTGCAGGGCATGCAGCAAATGGGTGCGGTTGGGCAGGCCCGTCACCCGGTCGAAATTGGCCATGACGTGCAGCTGCTGTTCCGTCCGGCGGCGATAGATCTCGGCCTGCCGTTCGGCCAGCAGGTGGTGCAGCTCCTGCGCCACCTCCAGCTCGCCATGGCTCCAACCCTGGCCGGCCCCACGCCGCAACACGACGATCCCGTCCGGCACATCGATGCCCAGAACAGGACCGCGCCAAACGATGCCTTCGCGCCGCGACGCCCCTTCCAGGCCCAGCTGTTCTTGCCAGTGGGACAGGGGGGCCAGATCATGGCTGGACCAATGGCTGCCCTCGATCCCGGCGACGGCCCCGTCATGGGGCAGCACCTCCTTGATCACGGAATAGGCGGCGATCAGGCCATCGGTCAGCTGCACTCCCTGGCGCAGAAGCCGGCCCAGCCGGGTCAGCCCGCGTGCGGCCAGCGTGCGCGCGGCCACGGCGGCCCTTTCTTCCAGGGCGGCGACCTGCGCCGCCACGATCTCGCCCAGCGCCTCGCACAGGGCGCGGATGGACGGGCTGACCGCATAGGCGTCATTGCTTTCGCACCAGAGATAGCCCCACAGCCGCCCGCCGACCAGCAAGGTCACGGCCAGCACACCGCGCACATCGCGGCGCAGGGCATGGCCTTGGAACAGGCGGGTGGGCTGACGCAGGCTGGCGCGGCTGAGATCGACGGGCGCACCCGTCTGCGGATTGACAGCCGGCACCAGCGGTACCGGCTCTGCCTGCATGTCAAACACGACACGGGCGCGGTTCAGTTCCAGCAGCGAGGTCTCCAGGGGCCGCAGAGGCACGAAGCCGATATCGGCGCCCACATCGGCCCCGGGTGCCGTGGCGGTGGCCAGCACCTGCACCGGCCCCTGATCCACCATCCGCACGAACAGCGCCCGGTCGTAACCGGTCAGGCGGCGCAGATCCTGCACCACGGATTGGGCCAGATCGCCGATATCCCCGATATGACGGTACCGGCGAATGGCCGCGCCAAAGCCGGCATTGATCATCCCGGCATCGCCCAGCCGGGTTGCCGGCTCCATCTCCAGGACCAGGCCGCCCGCATCCCAATGGCCATGGGCGATCAGGCGCAGTTTCTGCCCGCCGCGATCCACGCGCAGCGGCACCGGCCCGATGGCATCGGCACCGGCCTGGGCAATGGCACGATCCAGCGCCCGCGCCGCAATGGGGCCCAGCAGATCCGCAATCGTCCGGCCCAGCGCCTGTTCCACCGGTATGCCCAGCAAGGCCGGCAGATTGGCGCCCGCCTGCACCAGCCGGCGGTCGCCTGCGTCCAACATCATCAGCCAGCCATGCGGCTGCACCAGATCCAGACGTTCCCCGAATGCGTCGCCACCCGCCGCGATCAGCGACTGTGGGGCGTGCCATCCATGGACGGGAGGGACCAGCATCTGGATCAGGACCAATGTTCAGGGAAAGGGAAAAGCCGCAAAAGAGAAAAGCATGTAACGTAACACCCGTCGGTGAGAGCGATCACATAAGTGCGCACAGGTTAATATTGCGTTGAGCTATGCCGGTAATTGCGTTGAGTCAAAAAACAAGGACAGGAAACAGCATGCCGTGGACGTATCCGAATTGGCAACAGCGGAATTCAGCGCCGGAGGTACCGCGTTTGCACCGGCGTTGATCAAAAGCGACAAAGGACCTAGCTTATTGATCCGCAGCGAAATTGCGTCGGGCGCCTGGGACGTGATAACGATAATGGCAAAAGAATGTTCAGGCTCGGAGTTTGCCCGGACCATGTGGATCGAATGCTTTGTGCCAGCCACTCTGCCGGATGCGCCGGGCACATCGCCGGTGGCTGGTGCTATGGGTCTGTCCCCTGACCGGGGATGGCGGAGTGCGCGATGCTAGGCTCCCTTCTTCGTCGTCTGACCGGGCAGCGTGCCGAACCGCCCCGCCCCGCCGCGATCCCGCCGGCGGTTGCGGAAACGCAGGCCGATACGGCCCCGGTCGCCGACCATCCGGCAGAGCCGGATTTGCAGATGTCCAGCCTGGAGGCCCATGCCCTTCCCGGCGGGCCGGGTAAAAGCCCCGTCTTCTCCTCCCGCGCTGTTCGCGATGCGACCGTGGTGACAGGAACCATCGAGTCGCTGAACCGATTCGTGACCGGTCAGGATGTGCTGGATGATCTGACCTGGCGGCTGGAAAGCCTGACGGCGGATCAGGTGAATTTCCTGCAGCTGTCCGCCGAACCCGGCCTGATCCAGCGTGCCCAGGCCCGCAGCGAGATATTGAAGGGCGCCAAGGCCGCCGCTCTGCGCAAGCTGCTGACCGATCTGGCAGGTGGGGCTATTCCGGAACCGGCCAGCCGCAGTGCGCCCCTGGTGCCGCCCAACGCGCCCATCCTGCCGCCCCTGACCTCGCTTCAGCCGCGCGCCGGTGAGGGACCGGTACCGTTGGTGCCCAGCCTGGGTTCCGCCAACCCGGCCCCGCCCGGTCCCGGCGCGCCCAGCCTGACCACGGCACCGCCGCTGGTGTCCAAACC
>JAEMSB010000369.1 GCA_016463045.1 Niveispirillum sp. | reverse complement strand
GGGAGGGAGAGAGAGGGAGAAGGGCGGTCAGGAACCGCCGCCGCCGAACTTGGCCGAGGATTTACCGAAGCCGCCCCGGTTGGTCGATTTGGTAGTGGTGCCCACCTGTGCCGACTTGCCCCGCAGTTCCGTCTTCATACTGTAGCCAGACTTGCCCTGGGTGAAGCTGTCGCGGCTGACCGGGGCGCGGCCCAGGCTGCCCCGACCGCTATACATGAACCCATCACGGTCAATGAAGATGGGGCGTGGATAATAGTACCCACCCCGCGCGCCGATATAGCCGCCGCCATATTGCGGGGGTGGCTGCAATGCCTTGGCCATCATGAAGCCCATCAGGGCCGGCACGAAGACATTGCTCAGACTGCCATCCGGCTGTGACAGGACCATGGGCTGACAGGCGCCATTGCCCATCGTCGCCTCACAGGCGGCGGCGGTGTCGAAGCGCGGAGTGGATTGCAGGTGCAGTTGCTTGGCCTGTTCAAAGGCGGTGTTGCACTCCTGCGGGCTGAACTCCACCAGACACGCCTCCACCGTGGGGAAGATGCGGGCGTCTGTCTCCTGCACGTCATCGCCGCCGCAACCCGACAGCATCAGCGCCGCCGCCCCCCCGACAAGCAGGGTGGAGACATGGGCGGAACGGCGGCGTTTGCGCTGTTGGTCGGTCATGGCGGCCCGGATGGCGATGGTGGCAGGGTCGTGGTTACGGTCAGGGGGCGTTACCGCCCTACTTGCTCCACTTATCGGTGATGGCCAGCGGGGCGGCGTCGGACGCCGGACCCTTCAGGCGGGCCAGACGTTCCTGCACCGACAGGGCGGGTGCCCCGCCCTTGCCCACGGCGGCCAGTGCCGCCTGGATATCGGCATCGCCCATATCATCGGCGGACTTGCGCGACAGATCGCCCAGGGCCTGGGCCTTCATGCGTGCCGCTTCGGCATTGGCGCGGGCCTCATTGGCGCGGCGGGTCATCGCGTCGATGGCGGTGTTCAGCTTCGATCCGCCATCGTCACGCAGGCCGGCCACCTGGGCGGCGCGGTTAGCACGTTCACGCTCGCGCTCCTCCTGGATGCTGGCGCGCTGCATATCGCGCTCTGCCTTGGCCAGGGCGGATTTGGCCTCGGTCAGGGCGCGGGCCTTCTCGCGGTAAGCGACCTCCGCTTCTGCGACCAGCGCCTCGGCCTCGTCTGCCTCGCGCTGTTCAATGGCGACCTCGCTCTCCAGCTCTTCCAACTGTGCCAGCAGCTTGGCCAGGCTAGCCTCCAGGCTCGCCTTACGCTCGCCCTCGGCGGTGGCCAGCAGGTTGTTCAGATGCTCGGCGGCGGCAAGACGGCGGTCATAATTCTCCCGCGCCTCCACGGCTTCCTTGCGCTCACGCTGCATATCGACGCGCAGGTTGGTCAACAGCTTGCCGGCCTTGTCCAGATCGGCCTCCATGACCCGCAACTGGGCGACGGACGCGCTCTTGGGGTCCATGGCGACCAGGGCATCCACCACCTGGCGGCCCACCTTCTCACCCTTCACGCCCAACAGCGTGCGGAAGAACTGCATCATCGGAACTGGCTCCTCAAGACCAAGCAGAACGGCCCCGCCGGTTATGGCCGGGCGGGGTTAATCAGAGATAGGGAGGCCGGGGTTAAACCGAAAGCGCCCCGGCATTCAAAATTCCCATGGCAATGGACAGGGTGCCCAGCGTGACGCCATAGCCCAGCTTGTCCGCTTCGATCCCCTGCCGGAAACCGGGCAGCAGGAAACAAACGGCGACAAACACCAGCAGCTGACAGACCAGCGCCACCCCGCCCCACATCAGCAGTTCGGCGACCGAGTAGGTGCCGCGCGCCACCGATGACAGGGCAATGGCCATGCCGATGGCCGTGCCCCCCATGCTGGTCGCGGCGGCCGAATTCCCCTGCCGGATCAAGGCCCACTCTCGGTAAGGGGTGATCAACGTATAGGCCAGCAGGGCCACGGCCAGCAGCGCAACAGAGGCGCCGACAAAGGTCAGGTAAAGCGGCAGGGTCTCGAACATCGATCCGTTGCTCCTTATGGGCGCCGACACGGTCACGCATTTGTCCGCACGCTACGGGAGCGTGCGCGAAATTGCAAAAAATGTTTGGATGACAGGCAGGACGTGCAAGGGGTGTAGAATAATTATTCGTAATGCCAGCGACACTGCGAAATTTCCAGTTGCTGATCCGGGGCTTTGCCGGTGACGCGGTACACCATCCGGTGTTCGCTGGTGATACGGCGTGACCACCAGCCTTTTAGATTGCCACCCAAGGGCTCCGGCTTACCAAGGCCGGTAAATGGTGTCCGGCGGGTGTCCCGTATCAAGGCATTCAACTTGGTCAGAACCTCGCGGTCCTGCTCCCGCCAATATAGGTAATCCTCCCACCCCCTACTGGTCCAGGTCAGACGCATCGGGGGTCAATTCTGGCAGGTCGTGTTCGATCAGCTGACCAGCGTCCGCCTCGGCGATGGAGGCAAGGAGACGACGTGCATTGGCAGGTGAACTCAAAAGATGCAGGGTCTCCTGCAGGCTGCTCCATTCGCTCTCCGCGATCACCACCACGGGTTCGGCATTCTGGCGCGTAACGAACAGGGGGGCGCGGCTGGCCTCTACCTCGTCCAGATAATGGGCGAGGTTCTGCCGGAACTGGGTTGCGCTGACATGGGACATAGGTGCCCTCCATCTGTACAGGAAAGCGTACGCCGATATTCCCTGCCCCACAACGAAAAAGGCCGCCGGGTCACCCCGACGGCCTTTTCCTTACTCAAAACGCATCCCGAAAGCCGGGAAGCACACTTGGGCATCAGCCCTCGGTGGCTTCGGCCTTCTTGGACAGGTCTTCGCCGGTCACCTGATCGACGACCTTCATCGACAGCTTGACCTTGCCGCGATCGTCGAAGCCCAGGACCTTGACCTTGACCGCATCGCCCTGCTTCACGACGTCGGTGACCTTGGCCACGCGCTCGTTCTTCAGCTCGGAGATGTGGACCAGACCGTCGCGGCTGCCCAGGAAGTTCACGAAGGCGCCGAAATCCATGACCTTCACGACCTTGCCGTCATAGATCTCGCCCACTTCGGCTTCGGCCACGATGCCCTTGATCCACTTGATGGCGGCGTCGGAGCACTTGCTGTCGACCGCCGACACCTTCACGGTGCCATCGTCTTCGATGTCGATCTTGGCGCCGGTCTGTTCCACGATCTCGCGGATAACCTTGCCGCCCGAACCGATTACGTCGCGGATCTTCTCCTTGGGGATGTTGATGACGGTGATGCGCGGGGCATTGCCCGACACTTCGCCGCGCGCGGTGTTCAGCGCCTTGTTCATCTCACCCAGGATATGGATGCGGCCCTTCTGGGCCTGCGCCAGCGCGATCTTCATGATCTCCTCGGTGATCGAGGTGATCTTGATGTCCATCTGCAGGGCGGTGATGCCCGCTTCGGTGCCGGCGACCTTGAAGTCCATGTCGCCCAGGTGATCTTCATCACCCAGGATGTCGGACAGGACGGCAAACTTGTCGCCTTCCTTGATCAGGCCCATGGCGATACCGGCGATGGGGCGGGCCAGCGGGGCGCCGGCATCCATCAGCGACAGCGACGTGCCGCAGACCGTGGCCATGGAGGAGGAACCGTTCGATTCCGTGATTTCCGACACAACGCGCAGCGTGTAGGGGAAATCTTCCTTGGACGGCAGCAGCGGGTGGATGGCGCGCCAGGCCAGCTTGCCATGGCCGATTTCACGACGGCCCGGAGAGCCCATGCGACCGGCTTCACCCACGCTGTACGGGGGGAAGTTGTAATGCAGCATGAAGCTTTCGCGGTATTCGCCTTCCAGCGCGTCGATGATCTGCTCATCCTGGTTGGTGCCCAGCGTGGCAACGACCAGGGCCTGCGTCTCGCCACGGGTGAACAGAGCCGAACCATGGGCGCGGGGCAGGATGCCCACTTCGGCCACGATCTGGCGGATGTCCACGGTGGAACGGCCATCGATGCGCTTGCCCGTCTCCAGAACGGCGCCGCGCAGCACGTCGGCTTCCACTTCCTTGAACATCTCGGAAATGGCTTCGGGCGCGAACTCTTCCTTCAGCGCGGTCTTGGCCTTGTCCTTGGCGGCACCCACGGCGGCATAACGCTCCTGCTTGACCAGGATCGAATAGGCGGCCTTCACGTCGGCACCGGCAACCTCCAGGATGCGGGCCTTGACGGCGGCCTTGTCAAAGGCCGGCGGGGCGATGTCGCGGGGTTCCTTGGCGCAATCTTCGGCCAGACCAATGATCAGGTCGATGACCGGCTGGAACTGGGCATGGCCGAACGTGACGGCGCCCAGCATGATCTCTTCCGACAGCTCCTTGGCCTCGGACTCGACCATCAGCACGCCTTCCTGCGTACCGGCGACGACCAGGTCCAGGGTGGCGTTTTCCATCTGGTCGGCGGTCGGGTTCAGGATGAACTGGCCGTTCTCATAACCGACGCGGGCGGCACCGATGGGGCCCAGGAAGGGCAGGCCAGAAATGGTCAGCGCGGCGGACGCACCGATCATGGCGACGATGTCGGGATCGTTTTCCAGATCGTGGCTCAGCACGGTGCAGACGACCTGCGTCTCGCAGCGATAGCCATCGACGAACAGCGGACGGATCGGACGGTCGATCAGGCGGCTGACCAGCACTTCCTTTTCCGTCGGACGGCCTTCACGCTTGAAGAAGCCGCCGGGGATCTTGCCCGCGGCGAAGGCCTTTTCCTGGTAATTCACCGTCAGCGGGAAGAAATCCACGCCCGGCTTCGGCGACTTGGCGCCGACGGCAGTGGCCAGCACCACCGTGTCGCCGTAGCTCACCATGACGGCGCCATCGGCCTGACGGGCGATCTTGCCGGTCTCGATGACCAGCTTGCGACCGCCCCATTCCATTTCCTTGCGGAACACCTTGAACATCGTATCGATCCTTCCATCCGAAACCCGCAACACCCCGGATTGGGCGGCCGGGCCGGGGCCCGTTCGGACGGCCCCGCCTGTTTCTTGCCCCTTCAGTACAGCAGTTCTGCGCATTCCGCACGGCGCGCATGGGAAAACGGCCAGCCGGA
>JAEMSB010000368.1 GCA_016463045.1 Niveispirillum sp. | reverse complement strand
GACGCTGGATGCCCTGAAAATCACCCCCCAGGCCATCGACAAGCTGGACCTGACATATGCCTATGTGGCGCAGGTCAACCGTGTCTTCGGCCATAAAAGCCCGCAGGGCGAGTTTGAAGGCGACAGCCACCTGTTCAATGCCGGCCTGACCCTGTCACCCGCCGCCAAGGTGACTGGATACGCCTATCTCCTGGACCTGGAGGAACAGCCGCTTCTGTCCACGGCCACCTATGGCGGGCGAGTATCCGGCAGGTACACCCTGGACAAGGTCACCCTGACCTATGCCGCCGATTACGCGCACCAGACCGATTACCAGTCCAACCCCCGCGACATCTCGCTGGATTATACCGGCCTAGAACTGACCGCCACCTATGGCGGCCTGTCATTCGGCGGCGGCTATGAAAGCCTGGAGGGCGACGGGGTGCGCGGCTTTGCGACACCATTGGCCACCCTGCACAAGTTTCAGGGCTATGCCGACGTCTTCCTGACCACGCCGGCCAATGGCATCAATGATGCCTATGGCCGTATCGGTTACGAAACGAAGCTGGTAACAGGCCCCATCACCGGCGTTTCCGCCGCGCTCTGGTATCATGATTTCGAAGCCGAAAGGATCGATCGTTCCTATGGCAGCGAGATCGATGTGGAGGCGGCGGTGAAGCTGGGACCCAAGGTAACCGTCAGCGCCAAATATGCCGATTATGACGGCGACGGCGCCTTCCCCGACCGCCGGAAATTCTGGCTGGCCTTTGAATATTCCTACTGAGCCTGCCTGCCGGGGGCGGTCCTGGCCGCCCCCGCTCGGCCATCAACCGTTTCAAAGGATCATGTCATGACGATCCAGAGCTTCCCCCGCCTGAAGGCCCTGCGGTTCCTGCTGTCGGCGCGTGCACGGCGACTGGACCGGTTGAAGCGTCTGGCCCGGCTCTGTGCCCTGGTTACGGGGCTCAGCGGGCTGGTGCATGCGCTGCAGCGGGAACGGGGCACGAGTTCGCTGCATCTGGGGGCAGATGGCGGCATGCTGCCCGACCTGTCGGCCCGCCGCGCGGAAACCGATCTGGCCCTGGACCGGGTGCGGACGGAACTGGGTTCCATTGATCCCCTGGGCTGGGAAGGGTCGCTAACCAGCTGCATCGCCTTTGCCCGCCGTACCCTGACCGATCTGCCGGATCTGCGGGCACGGGTGGGGGGCGGCGCCATCGATCTGCGTTCCGCGACACTGGCCTATTCCGCCTTGATCGAGGCATTGATGGCGATCGTCACCGCCGTGGCCGGCCTCAGTGCCGATAACGTCCTGTCCCGCGCCCTGACGGCCCTGTTGAACTTCATGCGCGCCAAGGAATTTTCCGGGCAGGAACGGGCCGTGGGGGCAGCCGCCCTGACCGCCGGTCATTTTGACGCCACGCGTTTTCGCCGTATGGCGCAGTTGGAGGCGGCACAATCACAGGCACTTGATCTGTTCGCCGCTCATGCCGACGAAAGCCAGCGCGCGCTTCTGTCAGCCACGCTGCAAGGTCCGGATTGTGAGCAGGTGCTGCAATTGCGGGTGCAGTTGCGCGAAGTGGGTCCTAACCGTCCCTTGCCCAGTGCCAGCGCGCAAGCCTGGTTCGCCGCTGCCACGGGCCGCATCAACCACCTGAAACAGGTTGAAGACCGGCTGATTGCCGATCTGGAGGCCTTGTGCGCCGATCGGATCAACAGTGCGCGGCATGAACTGGCGGCACCGCTGGCGGGTGCCCCCTGGCATCTGCGCCTGTTCGCCTGGGGCTTGCGTGGCCGCCTGCGCCGGGATGGCGATTGGTCGGAACAGGTGGCCGACGCCATGGTCACGCTGAACATAAACCGCCTGCCGCCCTGGCTATCGCAAGCGTTGGCCCAGGTGATGGACGGTATCGACCCAGACCTGTCGCCCGCCGCGCAGCAGCAGCGTGAACGCCAATGGGCGGAGGCCAGCCGGGAGGCGCTGGAGGCGGTCATCGACCGGTTCAGCCAGCAGCATGAACAAGCGCTGGCCATTATGGCCGCCCATGCCGGCGGCCTTCACGGCGACGCCGTGTCCATGGCCGATCTGGCCGGCCGCAACGCCCGCCATTCCCTGACTATGGCCAGCGCCAGTTCACAGACGCGCGGCGGGGTGGAGGCGGTGGCACAGGCCGCCGGCTCCTTGTCACTCTCCATCCGCGACATCAATGAACAGGCGGCCCAGGCCCTGACTGTGTCCGCCGATGCCGTGGCGGAAGCGCGGCAAACCCACCGCACCGTAGAAGGTCTGACCGATGCCGCCCGCAATATCGGTCGCATTGTGGAGATCATTGGCGAAATCTCTGGTCAGACCAACCTGCTTGCCCTCAACGCCACCATAGAGGCCGCCCGCGCCGGGGAGGCGGGCAAGGGCTTTGCCGTGGTGGCGGGCGAGGTCAAGAGCCTCGCCACCCAGACGGGCCGCGCCACCGACGAAATCGGCCATCGGATTGAGGAGATGCAGGCCGCCACTGGTGCCGCCGTCACCGCCATCGGCGCGACAGCGACCAAGATCGAAGCCATCGCCGCCCTGGTTGCCGGGATCGAAGCGGCCCTGATGCGCCAGCGCCAGGATACGGAGCGGATTGAGGAAAATATGCGCAGCGTCGCGGAAAGCGCCACCGACATCGACAATGTTGTGGAGGATGTGGCGCAAGGGGCCGACCATATCGGCCGCATGACAGGCAACGCCCTCTCGGCAACGGACGAGCTGTCGCGTCTGGTGGAAAGCCTGCGCCAAGGGCTGGACGGGTTCGTGACACGCGTGCGTGCAGCGTAAGGCGGGTACCAGCGCCCAAAAAATCATCAGCCCTCGCGTCTGCACAAATCCGCGCCACGAACTTCTGCAACTTGAACGTTTTCTTTGCACAGGCTGACCGCCGCTGTCACCCGACACCCTAAATCCATCAGCCACAGGCTTGATAAACAACAATTAACCAATTGTCTTTCGCCGCACCGGCACTTGGCATGCTTCTCGCAAATGTCTTCTCGCACTCGCGGCATGAAGGTGACGATGCCTTTTCTCCGGGCTGGCAACAGTCTGGGGCCGCGGTGCCGAAATTGCGGTTCCAACGCTGGGATCGCCTGGAGCAACGGCGCTCCGATGACAGACATGGGCCATGCGGCCCCTGCTGATCGTCGGAGCGCCTTTTTTATTTTCAGCCCGGCCAAAGGCCGGAACAGGGGAGCCCGCGTATCATGAGCCAGACCGACACGCCTTCCGCCGGCCTGACCCGCCGTTCGCTCTTGACCCGTACGGCACAGGCCGCCGGTGCCGCAGCCATTCTGACCGCCGCCCGCACCGCCCTGCCCGGCGGTGCCGCCTGGGCTGCCGCCGCACCGGAAGTGACCGGTGCCACGCTGGGCTTCATCGCCCTGACCGACAGCGCACCGCTGATCGTGGCCAAGGTGAAAGGCCTGTTCGCCAAATACGGCATGCCCGACGTCAATGTCGTGAAGCAGGCCAGCTGGGGCACGACGCGCGACAATCTGGAACTGGGCGGCGGGGCCGGCGGCATTGACGGCGCCCATATCCTGACGCCCATGCCCTATCTGATGTCCACGGGCAAGGTGACCAAGAACAATCAGCCACTGCCCATGGCCATCCTGGCCCGGCTGAATACTAACGGCCAATGCATCTCCGTCGCCAACCGGTACAAGGAGATGGGCATCACCACCAAGGCCAAGGGCCTGAAGGAGGCCTTCGCCAAGCAGAAGGCAGAGGGCAAGGAGGTGAAATGCGCCGTCACCTTCCCCGGCGGTACGCATGATCTGTGGATGCGTTACTGGCTGGCCTCAAACGGCATCGACCCGGACAAGGATGTCTCCACCATCGTGGTCCCGCCGCCGCAGATGGTGGCCAACATGAAGGTCGACACGATGGAGGCCTTTTGTGTGGGCGAACCCTGGAATGCGCAGCTGGTGAACCAGGGTATCGGCTTCACGGCCCTGACCACCGGCGAACTGTGGCACGACCACCCGGAGAAAAGCTTCGCCATGCGCGCCGACTGGGTCGAGAAGAACCCGAACGCCGCCAAGGCCCTGCTGACCGCCATCATCGAGGCACAGATCTGGTGCGACAAGGCGGAGAACAAGGAAGAGATGTGCCAGATCGTTTCTGGCCGTGAATGGTTCAAGGTGCCGGTGGAGGACATTCTGGGCCGCGCCACGGGCACCATCGATTATGGCGACGGGCGCATCGTGAAGAACAGCCCAGAGATCATGAAATACTGGGCCAACCACGCCTCATACCCGTTTCAGAGCCATGATCTCTGGTTCCTGACAGAGGATCAGCGCTGGGGCTATCTGCCGGGCGATCTCGACACCAAGACCCTGATCGCCAAGGTCAACCGCCAGGACCTGTGGCGCGACGCCGCCAAGATCGCAGGCGCTGCCGACCTGCCCGCCGGCACTTCTCGCGGTATCGAGAAATTCTTCGATGGCCGCAGCTTCGATCCCGCCAACCCGGCGGCCTATCTCGCATCGCACGACATCAAGCGTATCGCCTGAGTTGGGGGAGGAAAAAAACCATGTCGACGATCAGCGAGAATGGCCCCGTGGCGCGGGTGCAGGGTGGCGGCGGGCTTTCGGCCCTGGCCGCCACCCTGCAAACCGTCCTGACGCGGGCGTTGCAGAAACTGTTGGACCTGTTGCCGCTGCTGCTGGCGCTGGTCAGCTTGATCGGTATCTGGGAGGTGGCCTGCCACGGGGCGGGGTCATCCCTGCCACCGCCGTCGCGAGTTGTCAGCGACACCTGGCAACTGATCATTGATCCGTTCTTTGACAATGGCGGCGTGGACAAGGGCCTGTTCTGGCATCTGGCCGCCAGTTTGAAGCGGGTGGCCGTCGGCTTTGCCCTGTCATCGATCACCGGCATCGCGCTGGGCGTGCTGATCGGGCAATCCAGTCTGGCCTATCGCGGGCTGGACCCGATCTTTCAGGTCTTGCGCACCGTGCCGCCGCTGGCCTGGCTGCCTATTTCCCTGGCCGCCTTCCGGCAGGCCGACCCGTCGGCCATCTTCGTGATCTTTATCACCTCTATCTGGCCGATCATCCTGAACACCGCCGTCGGCGTGC
>JAEMSB010000367.1:3973-5099 GCA_016463045.1 Niveispirillum sp. | reverse complement strand
GGTCATTATGGCCCGGCGGGCAGCCACGCTGCACATGGCCAAGCACCGTGACGCGGGTTTCGGCCCCGGTCGCCTCGGCAATCAGATGGCCGATATAATTGCCGATGCCGCCATAGCGCTTCTGCCCGTCGGTGAATTCCTGTTGGGCCTTCACACCCTCCATGGTCCGCACGGCTTCCGACACGACGACCAGGGCGAAGTTACGCCCCCCCGCCTGCACGCGCCTGATCTTGTCGGCCACGCCGGCCACCGACCAGGCCAGCTCCGGCAGCAGGATGACATCGGCCCCGCCGGCAATGCCCGCCGACAAGGCGATATGCCCGGCATCGCGGCCCATGACCTCCAGCACCATGACGCGGGCATGGCTGGCGGCGGTGGGCTGCAACCGGTCCAGGGCCTCGGTCGCCACCGCCACTGCCGTGTCGAACCCGACCGACATTTCGGTGATGCCCAGGTCATTGTCGATGGTCTTGGGGATACCGATCAGCTTGATGCCGCCGATATGGGCAAGGCGGCGCAGGATGGCCATGGACCCGTCTCCGCCGATGCCGATCAGGCTGTCCACACCCAGTTCACGCAGGCCCCCGATAATCTCGTGGCTGCGGTCCTTCTTGGACCCGTCGGCCATGGGATAGGCAAAGGGGTCGCCCTTGTTGGTGGTGCCCAGGATGGTGCCGCCCTGGCGCATCATGGCGCCATCCACCCGGTTCACATCCAGGTTCACATAACGGACGGGACGGGCCAGCAGCCCCTGGGTCCCATCCTCAATCCCCACCACGTCCCATCCGTAATGGGCGGCGCGATGGACGGCGGCGCGGATGACGGCGTTCAGGCCGGCACAGTCGCCGCCGCTGGTCAGGATACCGATACGCTTGGCTGCGGTCATTGTTTCCCCCTGGGCTTTGCCGCCAGGGTGCCAGGATCACGCCCCAAAGGGCAAGGCCATTGAACCGCAACGGAAAAGGGGCGCCCCGTTGCGGGGGCGCCCAAGGAACAGCCGTTTCACGTCGATGGGGATCGAGGGTCAAGCGGCTGGGCCGAACCACATGCTGTCAAGCTTTCCGTCGGGCGTGACCAGAACCCACCAGTCGCGGACACCCTTTTCATAGGTGGCGCGATAGACGTC
>JAEMSB010000367.1:0-3963 GCA_016463045.1 Niveispirillum sp. | reverse complement strand
CCCTCGTCCACGCGCCGGAACTCCAGCCCCTTCAATTCACCCAGCGGCAGCATCTCCTTCTGGATCTTGGGCAGGACCGCGATCACGCCATCGGCACGGTCGGCGATGATGCTGTCACGGTCGATCTTGCCGGCCTTGATCTGGGCGATATGGGCGCGCAGGGCGGCTTCACTGCCGGGCAGGGGCTTGTTCCCTTTGACCCGGTCTGCCAGTGCCGTTTCCAGGGCCTTGCCCGTGGCATCATCCATGCGCGGGGCCGGCAATTCATGGCCGTTCTGGTGCAGCACCACACCTGTCACCTTGCCCGCTGCATCCATCTGGAAGCTGCCCTGCATGGGCATATCCTTGGAGAAGAACTTGGTCGGGCTTTCGGGCAGGAGCTCCATCGGTTTCTGCCCGATGACATTGGCCATGAAGCGGGTGCCGTCGCGATAGACCTTGATGGGTCGGTCCTTGGCGAAGGGCATCTCGTAATAGCCCACGAACTTGTCGTACGTGGCCGGGTCCATGGCGATGGCTTTGCGCGGCTTTTGCTGCTCGGCCATACGCTCGGCCACCATGGCATCGACCTTGTCCATGCCCGTCGTGCCGGCGGCGGCGACGGCGGCGGGGGCCAGCAGCGCCAGGATCAGGGCCCAGCGCCGGGCATTCATGCGCAGCGGCAGGGTGCCGCCTTGCAGGATACGGTCGACGCGGGCGGCAACGGTGGCGGGCCGCGCCATGGCCAGACCGGCGGGTAGGCGGCTTGCCTTGGCGGCCATCTCCACCAGGATTTCTGCGTAATTCAAGCGATCCTCCATCTGTATCAGAGCGTCGGTATCGCTGTTGGCCTCGGCAAGCTCAGCGAGATGATTATTGAGCCACCATGCCGCCGGGCTGAACCAGAAAACGGCCCGGTGAAAGGTGGCGAGAAGCAGCGTGTAGTAATCACCCCGTTCAACATGCGAGGTTTCGTGCGCCAGGACGGCCCGGCGTTTCGCATCCGTCCAGCGACCGTGATCGGGCGGCAGCAGGATGGTCCCGGCGATGGTCAGCGGCACCGTGATGCGGTCGGACACCCGCACATCGCGGCCCCCCGTCCAGCCGCTGGTCAGCCTCATCGCCCCATTGCGCAGCCGCAGGCTGACCAGCATCCCCGCCGCCAGACGCAGCAGCATGGCACCCGTCACGGTCAGGTAGAGCGTAAATCCCAGGGCACGCCAGTCCACCCAGGCAAACCGGTCGATCTCAATGGTTCCGGCTTCCGCCGCCGCCGTCGGCGCTGTCCCCATCAGCGCGACGGCAGGCCGCAGCCACAGCCTGATCCCATCCATCGGCACCACCAGCGTATCCGCCGGGGCCAGCCGCATCAGGACCGGCATGACCAGTGAAAAGCCCAGTACCCCGACCCAGACGGCCATCTGCGTGAACGGGTTGGTGATCCGCAGCAGCCGAAGGACGCCCCATGCCAACCCCATCAGCACAGCCGACCGTAAGGCGGCCTCCAGCAGCAGCGGCAGCATCACGCCCCCTTCTTTCGCGCTTTTTCGATCTTCTCGGCCAGGGCCTGAAGCTGTTCGGGCGACAGCATGTCGGTTTCGACCATGCCGACCACCACATCCTCCGCCGACCCGCCGCAGAACCAGTCGACGATGCGTTTCACGGCGCGTGCGGCAACGCGGTCGCGTCCCTCCGCGGCGCGATAGATGAAGGTCCGGCCCTCTACGTCATGGGTGAGATATCCCTTCTCCTCCAGACGCTTCAGGACGGTGCGGACCGTGGACTCCTTCAACGGGCGGCTGAGCATCTCTCGCACCGCATCGGCGTTGACGGGCCCCCGCCGCCAGACAAGGTCCATGATCTCTCTTTCAAGATCGCCCAGGTCCGACGGATTGTGATCTTGTGTAGTGCTATCGTTCATAGTGCTACAGTCTGTAGCACTATGGGCCATAACCGACAAGCGGAATCCGTTGGGGTCCGTGAAGGGGGCCTTTGCGTAGGTCAGGTCGAGCCGCAGGCGAGCCCTGACAGCATTGGATTGAAAGGCTTTTCTGTCAGGGCGAGGCTTGACGCCTCGACCTGACCCACGGGCGCTACGTCTTGTCCGACACGAACCGCCAGCCCGTCTCCGCCGCTGCCCGGGCCACCTCGCCATAGGCCAGGGCCTTGCGGTCGGCGGCATTGCCGGCGAGCGCGCGGGCATAAACACCCTGGCAGATAGCGGCGATGCGGAAGAAGGCGAAGGCCAGATAATAGGGCCAGTCGGGGATGCCGTCCCGGCCTGTGCGCTGACAGTATGCTGCGACATAATCCGCCTCTGACGGGATGCCCGTCCCGGCCAGATCGATGCCCTTCAGCCCCGGAAACTGCCTGATGCCCGCCGGCAGATGGTAGGCCATGCAATTATAGGCCAGATCGGGCAGGGGATGGCCCAGGGTCGCCAGTTCCCAGTCCAGGATGGCGACGACGCGTGGTTCCGTCCGGTCCAGCATCAGATTGCCCAGGCGGAAATCACCATGCACGATGGTGACCTCTTCCCCCGCCGGCACGGCACGCGGCAGCCATTCCATCAGCCGTTCCATGGCGGGAATGTCGCTGTCCCCCTTGGTCGCCACGAACTGCTTGGACCAGCGTTCGACCTGCCGCTGGATATATTGCTCCGGCTTGCCGAAATCCGACAGGCCCGCCGCCCGCCAATCCACGCTGTGCAAGGCCGCCAGCGTGGCGTTCATGCTGTCATAGATGGCGGCCCGATCCAACTCGCTGAACCCGTCCAGCGCCACATCCGACAGGACGCGCCCGTCAATATGGTCCATCACATAAAAGGGCGTATCGATAATGTCCGCATCCTCGCACAGCAGGCGGGCATTGGGCACGGGCGCGGCACTGCCGGACAGCGCCCGCATCGCGCGGAATTCCCGCTCCACCATGTGTGCGCTGGGCAGCAGCTTGCCCGGCGGCTTCTTGCGCAGCACGAAACGCGCGCCGGATGCGTCGGTGATCAGGAAGGTGGGGTTGGACTGCCCGCCCTGAAATTGCTGCACCGTCGCCGGCCCCTGGAACCTGTCCAGATGGGCCGACAGATAGGTTTGCAATGCCGCCTCATCGAACCGGTGCTGCGGCAGCACATCGATCAGGATGGCGGCGCCCTTGCCCTCGCTCATATCCGGTCCCCGCTTACAGGATCGTGGGATCGGCGATGGTCGCACCGCCATCGGCCACCAGCAACTGCCCCGTGACGAAGGCACCGGCGGGTGCGGCCAGCATCAGGGCCACGCCCGCGATTTCCTCCGGCTTGCCGAACCGGCCCAGGGGTGCACGGCGCATGATGGCCTTGGCGATGTCGGGATTGTCGGTCAGGGCCTTGGCGAAATCCGTTTCCACGATGCCGGGCGCGATGCCGTTGACGCGGATATTGGCGCGGCCATGTTCGACGGCCAGATTGCGCACCAGCGCCGCCTCCGCCGCCTTTGACACGCCATAGGCGCCGATGACCGGATTGCCGCGCAGGCCGGCGATGGAGGACAGGATGATCACCGACCCGTCCTTGCGCTCTGCCATGCCGGGGATCACCATGTTGCACAGCTGCCAGGTGCTGCGCAGGTTTGACCCCATGATCTTGTCCCAGGCATCATCGCTGACGCTGGCCAGCGGGCCATAGACGGGGTTGATGGCAGCATTGGCGACCAGGATGTCGATCCGGCCCCACTGTGCCAGCGTGGCATCGACCAGGGCCTGCAAATCTTCCTTGCGGCCGATATTGCAGGCGACCGAAATCGCCTCGCCGCCGCCCGCAATGATCTCATCGCGCACCAGATTGCAGGCATCGATCTTGCGCGAGGAGATCACCACCTTGGCCCCGGCGCGGGCATATTCCTGGGCGATGGACTTGCCGATCCCGCGAGAGGAGCCGGTGATCAGGGCCACCTTGCCGGACAGGTCGAACAGGGGATGAACGGTCATTTTCAGTCTTCCTTATTAAGC
>JAEMSB010000366.1:3899-5107 GCA_016463045.1 Niveispirillum sp. | reverse complement strand
CGGGGGGCCGTCCCGGTGACGGTCTGCCGCCTTCCCACCCACAACGGAACGGGTAACGCGGGATGAAGTCCGCCGTCATCGTCTTCCCCGGTTCCAACTGCGACCGCGACATTGCGGTGGCCTTGGAACAGGCTTCCGGCAAGAAGCCCCACATGGCCTTCCACAAGGACACGGAACTGCCGGACGTCGATGTCATCGCCGTCCCTGGCGGTTTTTCCTATGGCGACTATCTGCGCTGTGGGGCCATGGCCGCCCATTCGCCCATCATGAAGGTGGTGAAGGAACGCGCCGCCAAGGGCGTGCGCGTTGTCGGCATCTGCAACGGCTTTCAAATCATCACCGAGGCGGGTCTGCTGCCGGGTGCCTTGATCCGCAACAAGTCGCTGAAATATGTCTGCCGTACGGTCGGCCTGCGCGTCGAGACGACGGACAGCGACTTTACCCGCAAATATGCCAAGGGTCAGGTGATCGGCATTCCGGTCGGCCATGGCGAGGGCAATTACGTCGCCGATGACGAGACGCTGAAGCGCCTTGAAGGCGAAGGGCTGGTGGCGTTCCGCTATACAGCATTGCCGGGCCAGAGCGCCGATCAGGCGAACCCCAATGGCGCGACCAACGACATTGCCGGCATCTTCAATGCACAGCGCAATGTGCTGGGCATGATGCCGCATCCCGAACGCGCCTTCGATCCGCTGCACGGCAATACCGATGGCCGTGCCTTCTTCGATAGCCTGGTGGAGACCCTGTCGTGAGCGCCCGCAAGGAACCCGTTGTGAACGAGGCCCTGGCTGCCGAACACGGCATCAAGGCCGATGAATATGTCCGCCTGCTGGAAATCGTCGGCCGTCAGCCGACCTTTACCGAGCTGGGCATCTATTCCGTGATGTGGTCGGAGCATTGCTCCTACAAGTCATCGCGCGTCTGGCTGAAGAAGTTTCCGACCACGGCCCCCTGGGTCATCTGTGGTCCGGGTGAGAATGCCGGCGTCATCGATATCGGTGACGGTCAGGCCGCCATCTTCAAGATGGAAAGCCATAACCACCCGTCCTATATCGAGCCCTTCCAGGGTGCGGCGACGGGCGTGGGCGGCATCCTGCGTGATGTGTTCACCATGGGCGCGCGCCCCATCGCCAACCTGAATGCGCTCCGTTTTGGTGAGCCGGACCATCCCAAGACCCGCCAGCTGGTGGCGGGTCTTGGGATGGTCC
>JAEMSB010000366.1:0-3889 GCA_016463045.1 Niveispirillum sp. | reverse complement strand
GCGTGGTGTCGGGCATCGGCCATTATGGCAATTGCGTCGGCGTGCCCACGGTGGGCGGCGAGACCAATTTCCACAAGGCCTATAACGGCAACTGCCTGGTCAACGCCATGACCGTGGGCATCGCCGATCAGGACAAGATTTTCTATTCCAAGGCCGCAGGCGTTGGTAACCCGGTCGTCTATGTCGGGTCCAAGACGGGCCGCGACGGCATCCACGGCGCCACCATGTCCTCGGCGGAGTTCACCGAGGACAGCGAGGCCAAGCGCCCCACGGTGCAGGTCGGCGATCCGTTCACGGAAAAGCTGCTGATCGAAGCCTGCCTGGAGCTGATGAACACCGACGCGATCCAGTCCATCCAGGACATGGGCGCCGCCGGCCTCACCTCCTCCTCGGTCGAAATGGCCGGCAAGGGCGGGTTGGGCATCGAGCTGCATCTGGAAAAGGTGCCGCAGCGTGAGACGGGGATGACCCCGTACGAGATCATGCTGTCGGAGAGCCAGGAACGCATGCTGATGATCCTGAAGCCCGGTTCGGAGGATGTCGCCCGCGCCATCTTCGAGAAGTGGGAACTGGATTTCGCCGTCATCGGACACCTGACCGACACGGGCCGTTTCGTCCTGAAGATGAACGGCGACACCTATTGCGACCTGGAACTGGCCCCGCTGTTCGATGCGGCCCCGCTGTACCATCGCCCGACCGAAGAGACGCCGGCCCAGCCGCCGCTCGACCTGGACGAGGATGAGCTGTGGCCGGAAGATTTGTCGCTGGGCGATATCCTGACCAAGCTGGTCTCCTGCCCCGATCTGGCCTCCAAGCGCTGGATCTGGCAGCAATATGACAGTCAGGTGGGCGCCGACACCCGCTTCCTGTCGGGTCAGGCTGATGCGGCGGTGGTGCGTGTGCATGGCACGAACAAGGCGCTGGCCATGTCGTCCGACGTGACCCCGCGCTATTGCTTCGCCGATCCGGTGCAGGGCGGGCGTCAGGCTGTGGCCGAGAGCTATCGCAATGTCTCCGCCGTTGGTGCCCTGCCGCTGGCCATCACCGACAACATGAATTTCGGCAATCCCGAAAAGCCCCGGATCATGGGGCAGTTCGCCGGCTGCGTCGAAGGTATGGCCGAGGCTTGCCGCGTGCTGGATTACCCGGTCGTGTCGGGCAACGTGTCGCTGTACAACGAGACCAACGGCGTTGGCATCCTGCCGACCCCGACGGTGGGTGGCGTCGGCCTGCTGGCCGATGGGCACAAGGCCGTGGGTCTGGGCTTCAAGAATGATGGCGACGTCATTCTGCTGGTGGGGGAGACCGAAGGGCACCTGGGCCAGAGCCTGTATCTGCGCGAGATCCTGGGGCTGGAAGAAGGTCCGGCACCTTCGGTTGATCTGGAAACCGAGAAGCGCCACGGCACCTTCGTGCGTGAGGCGATCCAGGCCGGCCTGATCACCGCGTCGCATGACGTGTCGGATGGTGGTCTGCAGGTGGCGCTGGCCGAAATGGCCATGGCTGGCAACAAGGGTGCGGACCTGTCCGGCCTCGATGGCTGGCACGTCGCCGAGCTGTTTGGTGAGGATCAGGGCCGTTACGTCCTGACCGTCACCGCTGCCAATCTGGATGCGGTGGAAGCCAAGGCGGCGGAAGCCGGTGTCACCCTGTCGCGCATCGGCACCGTGGGCGGCGACGCTTTGACGGGCGCATCGGGGGCCATTATTTCGGTCGCGGACCTGATTGAAGCGAACGAGGCTTGGCTGCCGAACTATATGAATGGCAAGGTGAACTGATTTCACCCGTTCCAGGCCCGCCATCCCGGTGCCCATCCGGGATGGCGGGCGTTTTCATGTAAGGACCCGACCCATGGCGATGCACGCTTCCGAAATTGAGGACCTGCTGCGCGAGGCGTTCCCCGACGCGGTTGTCCGTATCGACGATCTGCGCGGTGACGGCGACCATTACGCCGCTTATGTTGAAAGCCCGAGCTTCAAGGGCAAAAGCCGCGTGGCCCAGCATCAGGCCGTCTATGCGGCCCTGAAGGGCCGTATGGGTAATGAACTGCACGCCCTGATGCTGACCACGGCGGCACCCAAGGACGCATGATTGGCCTGCCGAACGAACCCCCTGTTAAGGGAAACGGTTCGGCGCTATATGTCGATGGATTTCCCACGGGACCGCAGGGGCGGCGCTGTGGTGTGGACTTGAGGAAATGTGAAAGATGGACCAGACGGTTGCCGAGCGCATCAAGCGCGATATCGCCGACAATGACGTCGTGTTGTATATGAAGGGGACGCCCGTGTTCCCGCAGTGCGGCTTCTCCGCCGCCGTGGTGCAGGTGTTGAGCCACTTGGGCGTCAAGTTCAAGGGCATCGACATCCTGGTCGATCCGGCCCTGCGCCAGGGCATCAAGGAATTCACCAACTGGCCGACTATCCCGCAGCTCTATGTGAAGGGTGAGTTCGTGGGCGGTTGTGACATCGTCCGCGAAATGTATGAGGCCGGCGAGCTTCAGGACCTGCTGCGCGAGAAGGGTGTGGCCACCGCCGACGCCGCCTGATCCGTCAGGATTGGCAAAGAAAAGGGCCTTTCCGAAAGGGAAGGTCCTTTTTTGTTGTCTGTACTTAAGGTGTCATTGATTTCAATTTGGCAAATAATTGTATAAACTGTAATCGTTGCAATCTATTTACTATACAGCATTTCCCGATTGGTTAATATCTCGTCTTGGGGCGAATAATAATCAAGCTGGAGTTGGAAATGCGTAATGTTGCAATGATCGCGGCTTTGCTTTTGCTTGGGGTTGCTTCGGCGGGGGCCCAGGAACAGGCGAAGCCGGCGACCGAAGCCATTGTCCAGACAGCACCGGCCGACAATGATGGTGGCCGGCTGATCTGCAAGACGGAAAAGGAAACCGGGTCGCGCGTGAAGCGCAACAAGGTCTGCAAGACCAAGCAGGAATGGGACGATATGCGTCTCAACACCAATAAGCAGCTTAACGAATATTCAAAGCAGACGCCGGCCAACCCGCTGCCGTCTTCGTGATAGGCGCCGGACATTGCCGGCATGACAAAGGGCCGCCCCGGATGGAGCGGCCCTTTTGCTTTGCAGCGGTGCTGCCGGACGATCAGGCCTTCTTAGCCAGCAGATTGTCCACCGCCAGGGCACCTGCACCATGGCCGGCCAGAACCAGGAAGCCACCGGCCATCGACAGGTTCTTCCAGAACATGATGGACTGGATATAGGCCATCTGCGCGTCCGTCACGGCCCAGTAATTATGGAACAGGATGGCGGACACGATGGAGAAGCCGGCCAGCGCCAAGGCGGCGGCCCGCGTCTGGAAGCCCACCACCACAAGGGCGCCACCCACCAGTTCCGTCACGATGGCGGCCAGCAGCAGCAGTTCGGACGGTAGCGGCAGACCGGCGGAGCCGACATAGGCGAGGCTGCCTTCCCAACCGGTAACCTTCGACAGGCCGGAAGAGATGAAGATGGCGGCCAGCAGCACGCGGCCAGCGACGGGCAGGAACTTGGCATTGTTGGCGATCAGGGTGTTCATGGTCGTAAACCTTTCAGATTTCTTTGGAGAGGGGCGCCGGCAAGGGGCGCCGTCGTCTTGAGATGAAAGCTACTCCCACCGAACCATTGCGACAATGCGCGCTGAATACGATTAATTGTCCTGAAAATCAGAACAATATAGGCAACAAAAAAGGCCGCATCCCGGAGGATGCGGCCTGATCTGTGCCCGCAGGGCCGAAACCGTTAGCGCGAATAGAATTCGACGACCAGGTTCGGTTCCATCTGGGTCGGGTACGGAACGTCGGCCAGGTTCGGGGCGCGCAGGTAGGTGCCCTTGAAGTTGCCGGTGTCGACGGTCACGTAATCCGGGAAGTCACGCTCGCCGGAC
>JAEMSB010000365.1 GCA_016463045.1 Niveispirillum sp. | reverse complement strand
CTGCTGCACCTGCCGTGTCGGCCTGGTGAGTGGGAGGGGTTGGGCGTCGCCGTGAACGGGGTGTCGTGTCCCGTGCAGCTGCGCCGTTTCGGCAGCCAAACCCGCGTCGTCTGCGACTGGCCGCCCAGCGCCGCCGGAACCTATGAGATCACCATCACCGGACTGGCGGCGGGCACGGGGAAGCATCGTCTATTCATTCCGCCTACCAAACTGTCGACAGCGCAGCTTTCCACCTTGCTGACGGATCTGGATGAGCGGCTGCCCCATGCGTTGGTGGCCAGCCTGCGCCGGGGCGGCGCGCTCGCCGGTCTGGTCGGCAACCAGCCGCCGAACCCGACGGGGGCGGAGGCGGAGTTGGAACGGTTGCGCGCCATTGTGGACGGAGATCGCGGGTTGGCCCGCCTGCTGTTCCGGATCGCGCAGGACCCCCATCGACAATTACGCGAGGTGCTGTGGGATGTGCCGACGGCACGGGCACGGCGCATCGGCCCCCGACAATTACGGGAAGCACTTTATCGTGACCGCGAGCCTGACGATGACGGTATTCCCCTGCGCATCCAGGACCAGCGGGTGGAGACGACCTGCGACGTGCCGGAAAACCGGCTTCTGCGCCATCTGCATGACATGGTCGCCCGGCGGCTGGCCCGCCTGTCGCAGCGTCTTGCCCCGCAGGAAGATGAGTGTACGGCCCTGATCCAGACCCTGTTGAATGCCCGCCGTCGGGCCCGGTTCCTGGATGGTGTCGGGCCTTTGGCGCATCCGCCGACACAGATCAGCCAAGTGATGATCCACCGGCCCGATTATGCGCATGTCCTGTCGCTGTGGCGGCAACTGACGGACGGGTTGACGGTGCAACTGGCCGACAGCGCCATGGATACGGGGCTGAAGGATGTGCCCTCCCTGTACGAGCTGTGGGGGTGCCTTTCCGTTATCCAGACCGTGATTGATGCGGCATTGGAACAGGGGTTCCAGGTGGTGGCACAGGACCTTGTCCGCCCTGTGCCGGGGTGCCTGCTGGTGGCGCTGTCGCCAGGCGGCAGCAGTGCCGTGACCCTGGCCCATGCCGATGGGCGGCGCATTGATCTGACCCAACAACGCCCCTTCACCGACCGGGGCCGATGGCAGAGCGTCAGCTTCACGCAAAGGCCCGATCTGGTGCTGGAGTGGGCCGCGCCCGGCACCCTGCCCCGCCTGATGATCTTTGACCCGAAATACAAGCGGGACGATGGCAACGGGCCACAGAAGGCGGATATCGACAAGATGCACGCCTACCGTGACGCCATCATCCATGCCGATGGGGGCCGCATCGTGCGCCATGCCGCCATCCTCTATCCCGGTCCCACCCGTTGCTTTGACCCCGGCCTGTCGGCCATCGGTGCCCTACCGGGGCAGGATGCAGAAATGGCCGATAGCATCCGCCGCCTGCTGGCCGATCATCTGTTCGGGGCGTGACCTCACCCACCATCATAGGCGCGCTGGATGAGGGGTTCGGCCTTGCGCAGATCGTCCAGGCTGGACAGCGTCACCTCCACATCGCCGGTGCCGTAATGGCCCACGGCCCGCACATCCCGCGTGAAGCCCGGTTCCAGCGCCACGCTGTCGGGGTTCAGTTTCAGGTACAGCACCGTCGTACCATGGCTGGGAAACGCCTCCAGACAGCAGAAATTGCGCAGGCGTTTGAAGGCGATGTAATGCATCAGCTCCTTCACCTGCACATCATCACCCAGCGCCAGCAGATGCGCCCGCGCCGCCTCGTACAGGTCAGCGGCGGGCGGCGACAATCTGGCGATGCGATAGGCGATGCCCTTCACCGCACCCGCCACCGGCCCCGCCTCTGCCAAAGCCACCGCCGGTGCGGCGGGTTCCGGCGGGCGGGGACCGGGGGCCATGGCTGGCGTCGCCTGCGTGGCGTTCACCAGTTCCAGCAGCAACAGGCCGTCGCCATAATGGCGATAGCGGATCAGTTCGATGCTGCGGTTGATCTGCTTCACCGCATGTTCGTCATAGCGGGTGAAGTCACCGGCAATGCACAGAAGGCGCGGGGCCGACCAGTCCACGGCCTTGGCAGCGTCGGCCCCCAGCTTCTCCATCACCAGCCACTGGAACTCCTTGCGGTGGTCCAGCAGCCAGTCGAGATAGAACAGGCCCTGGTTGATGACATTCTCGTTCAGCGCCCGCTTATACTCGATGATCACCGGGCAGCCATTTTCATCCAGGCCCAGCGTGTCGATCCGCCCGCCATGCACCTTGCCCGTGCTATATTCCGACGCCAGAAGCCGCACGCCCAGCAACCCTTCCAGGTTCGCCTCGAACAACACCTGCAACGATTTCTCCACCTGCGCCGCCTTGGCGGTCAGTTCGGCCGGGCCGGTGGGGGAGAGGCGGAAGAGTTTCAGGTCAGGCATGGGGCCGCCGGGCCTTCATTCGGGTAACAAGCGTGCAACGCATCAAACGTCTGCAAGGCCTTTGCAATCACCTCGTCACGACCAAGACCGCCGACCAAGGGGACCGGCACAATGAAATTTTCTGTTGTATAGCGGTGGGTAAGGGGCTTCAGTCCCTTTGCCATGTGCCACTTTTCCATTGCCGCCCTGGTACCTTTGTTGGACCCATATTGTAGAGGAATGGCGATCCAAAGCGGCGTTTGACCATGATACGCCCAGGCGATGGGTTCGAACCCGAACCAGCCCGCCCACGGCACGCCTTCAAAGTACCAGCCGATTGAGGTTGTCTCATCCGTTGCCTGGTAGACGGACTCAAGCGGGAAGCGTTGCTCTACCGCCGCAAAGATATCCGCCGCGATTTCGATGGCCTGGGCGACGCCCTGGCGAAGAGAAGGCTCATTCCAATCAACAGTAAACGGCTGATAGACCAATTGACCAGCATCCCCACACATTCCCCGAAGCTGGCGCACATCTTCGGCGGCCATGCCGCTGCTGCCCCGCTCCAAGGTGTCCAGCAAATATTCCCAGGAACAGACAACTATAGCCGCTTTGCCGTCGTTGGCTTCTCTCAGCACAACATAGTCGTTGTTCTTAGCAGTTTTGAAAGATTGAAACTCTCTACCGATATGATCCGAGAGCATTTTCAGCCGCCGTTGGGGCACGACGTAAAGCAGAAGGCCCCAAGGCGCGACAGCCGCATGATAAGCGTTGGTTTGATTGGACCGCAGCTCCGTGCTGTTCCATTTGGCCTCCAGTGCGAAGCCAAGGCGGCCATCGGCAAGCTGGCCGACAATGTCGATGCGATTATCAGCATCCACGACATATTCCTGTCGCAACATCATGGGTTTGGCAAAGTCAGGGGCGATACCAAACCGTACCAGCAGTTGTTCGAACGCCTGTCGCGGCTCGTGATGGGCCGTGAGAATGGTCCAAAGCGCGTGGGTCGCCAGAACCTCGGACGACGACCGATACCTTGACGCCAGCCGCGCCAGCAAGCTTCCCCCTGTCCGACTCATGATCTGCGCACGCTCCTTTTCTTGGCCCCGTTGACCATCGCCCGCCCCGCCCGGATACGGTCCAGCAGCACAGAAGCCGGTCCATCCGCCGGGGCCTGGGGAACCAGTTCACCCCGGAAGGCTTTGGCGAGGATGGATTGGGTTAGGGTGGTGTGTTGGGAAGCGGCTGAAAGGGCAGTTTTCATGATACTGTCCAACCGCTGAAACTCCATTTTGAGACGAATGGCTATCTGGCGCTGTTCCTCCAATGTAGGAAAAGGAACCATCAAGCAGCTCATTGACCCAACATTGAAATGCTGCTGTGCAACACCTACCTGCTCTTGCTCAATCTGTATCCGCGCTAACGGTGAATTGATGTATTGAGATAGATACTCTGGATCGATAGCGGCTGTAGGTCGAGAAATTACCAAATCAGCACAATTAGAAACCGCATGTAATTCCGGAATTACAGCAGCCGTCCCTGGGTATCCAGTGCGGACGACAACTATATCTCCAGGATGCAAGACCGATTTTTGCAATTCTCCGTGAAAAACTTTATCTATGAACTTTACGTCATCATAAACAACCCGATTTTGTTTAACATTCTGCGAACGCAGGAAAGGTATGCCTGAAGGAACATAACGTTCTTTCATTGGTCCAACATGGCCAACCGTGATTTCCCAGCAAAGAACATCGGCAGATACCCACTGCCAATCATCGGGCAAGGATAGAGGAGGTACAGCTTGTCCGCTCTCTGCGGGATAATAGCGCCGTCTAGATGGATTTAGGCCGCGAGCGGCCATTCCCCTCTCCCAAGCCTCTCGCCGCAGGGCCTCGACCATCGAAATCGGCATTGCCGAAGCCGGATTTGCCATTCGCCAATCCGCCGTCAAATCCCCCCGGAAGGCGGCGGCGAGGAGGGATTGGCGGTAGCGGTCGAGCAGGGCGGGCAGAGTGTCCAAGGCGGCCTTAGCCTTGGCACCCTTGGCCAACAGCGCCTCAATCCGCTCCACGATCCGATGTTGTTCGGGCAGCGGTGGGAGGGGGACTCGGACCGATCTGAAACGTTCCAGACTGACTTTTTGCTGAGCAACGCCCTTTGAGCGCTCAAGTATCTGATCCTGAGCGCTACGGCTTCGCAAAGCCAAAGCCAAAAAATTGGACGAAATCAGCGATTCGTCAGGTTTAATCTTAATACAATCTGATGTGATTACGGCCCTTGGCCTGTCGCTGGGGTAAATGGAAACGTCACCCGGTGGATCGCCCATTTTTGTAACAAGAACTTCACCCGGATTGACATAATGCTGGCTTAGAGAAAAAGCCTTCTCCTCGGAAATATATTTTGTATCAGCCGACCCATAGGTCTCCCGTCGAATATCACGAACAAAAACAAGAGGAACCCCAGCCGCCACGTAGTCCTTTACTGTCAGGTTACTGCCGAAAGGACCAATCGCAAGTGAATACGGCTCTGGTGCCTTGATATCCTCAACCGTCGCCTCAACCCACCCCGGCGGCAGTTCCCCACTCATACCCCCGCTCCCACGCTCTCCGGTTCCAGCAAGGCGGCCAGTTCTTCCATCTCCTCCAACGCGGTGCGCAGTTGGTCGATGATCTCGGCGGCCAGGGTTTCGGGTGGGGGCAGGTCCTCGCTGCTGCTGCCTTCCTCGCGCAGCCAGGTGA
>JAEMSB010000364.1 GCA_016463045.1 Niveispirillum sp. | reverse complement strand
CCGCCGAGAAAGTGTCCCAGGTCGTGGATACCACGGGTGCGGGCGATCTGTTCGCCGCCGGCTTCCTTTACGGCTATACCCAGGGCCGCAGCCCGTCCGACTGCGCGCGCCTGGGCGCCATCTGCGCCGGGGAGATCATCACCCATTACGGTGCGCGGTCGGAGGTCAATCTGGCTGAGCTGGTGGCGTCCAAGGGGCTGTGATCGGCCTCGCCCTGGCGGTCAAAGAAAACGGGGGATGCGTCATCGCATCCCCCGTTTTTCATGTGCTGCGCTTTACTCCGCCGCCATGCCGTGGTGCCAGCGCTGCGGCCAGGGGCGGTCGATGACGGGGCGTTCGGGCTGATGCAGGCCATGATGGATGGCCAGATCCAGCACCCAGTCCAGATACATCTCGATCATGCCGGACACATGAAAGGCGGGGCAGCCGGTATAGATCCGGTCATTGCCCGTGCTGAACGGCGTGATGGACCGGGCATCCAGGCGCAGGCGCACGCCATCGGGCGCATGTTCCACCTTGAAGGCGCAGGCCTCCCCCGTTGTCGGGTTCACGGCACTTTCGCCCTCCGGCTCCAGCTTGGAGCTGTGCAGGAAGGTGACGATCATACCCAGGCTGCCGGCGGCCAGCGTCTTCAGCTCCTTGCGGCTGCGCCACATGGCGTCGCGCCAGGCGGGAACGGCCATGTCCAGGCCCAGATGCAGCGACGCCTCCACCAGGCTGAAGCACATATGCAGGGCGGTATTGCTGCCGGTCTTGGAGATGGAAACCATGTCATGGTCGGCGCGGGCATAAAGGGCGGAACCCTTGAAGAATCCCTGCGCAAAGCGGGCCATACGGGCGAAGGGGCAGGCGGGCGCCGGCTTGCCCGCCAGATCGGCTGCCCATTCATCCAGCACCAGATTGAGGCTGATACAAGCCTGGGCGCGCAGCCAGTTCAGTTTCTGCTGCTGGGTCAGGCCATTGGGCAGGGGAGCGAAGGGGCCGTCGCCGGCATCGCGCGCCGCCTCCATATGCACCCGCAGCTTCTCGCGCAGATCATGGAACAGGTAGGACAGGAAAAGGTTGCCCTTCACCCGGTCGCGATTGTCCGAGGTCAGCGGTAGCCCATCATCGAGCAGCGTATCGATGCCCTGTGCATCCCCGCCCCGGCGTGTCAGCCAGTCCAGGATCGCCCCCACACCCAGCCGCGACAGGCCGGCCTTGCCATGCGCCTGACGGTACAGTTGGGCAAAGCTGCCCTCGGCCTCCGTCTGGCTGTCCTGGGAAGGGAGAAGGTGAAGATGCGCGCCGCCGTCCATGATGGTCCCCGTCGGTTGGTGACGGCGGGAACCAAGCAATCTCTGGGCCAGTTCGGTGCGCTTCAATGATTCCAATGGGTTGGTAAAAGGCGATGCCTTGCATTCCGCAAGAACCCCTTGCCCCCTGCAAGGAACCCGGCGCTTTTTGCCGGGTTGCCCTGTCCTCTTTTCCCACCCGCGCGGGCTGGCGGATCACTGCTGACGGTTTGGCGGCAGGGGGGTAGGCTGTCGTCAATGTCCTGTGCCTGAGGTGCTGTGCCGTGCGTGTCCTGTTGCTTGCCCCGTTGCTGTTCGCCCTGCTGACGCCTGTCACCGCTTCGGCCAAGGGGGAGGATGCTGCCCGTCTGGACAAGGCTCGCACCCTGATGGAACTGGCTGGTGCCGCCGGACTTGCCGACCAGACCCTGATCAGCGTCACACGCCAGGCTGAGGAACTGCTGGCCCATGAAAATCCAGGGCGGGAGGCGGAGGTGACGGCCCTGGTGCGCGATCATTTCCTGCCAAAGGCGCGGGCCGCCCTGCCAGAACTGTCGCGCGGTATCACGGGCCTCTACGCCGCCCATTTCACGGCGGCAGAGCTGGATCAGATGATCGGGTTCTACAAATCACCGGTGGGCCGCAAGCTGGTGGCGATGTCACCCACCATCATCCAGCAGAGCATGGCCCTGGGCCAGGCCTGGGCGGAGGGTGTGTCCGACAAGGCCTGGGACAGTTTCGCCAAGGCCGCGCGCGAACGCGGCCTGTCGCTGCCCAAGCGGCTGTAACCCTTATCCCTTCACCGCCCGGACCGGCGGCATGGCGTTGCAGACATCAATATGGCCCGAGGCGCGGATGAAGAAATCATCCTGACGGAAGCGGCGGGCATCGCGCCATTTCGTGTAGGTCTCGCTCTGGCCGGACAGGACCTCGATCTTTTCCCGCTCCGCTTCCGGTACATCGGTGGCCAGACGTACCGCCGTGATGGGCACGCGCTGTTCGACCTTCTCGTAGAAGCCCAGCGTGCCCGTGCCGCGCGGCAGGGCCGTCAGCAGCTCCATCCCCTTCAGGACACGGCCCACCAGGGTGATGACCTTGTCCAGGGGGCGCGGGGAATGGCCGATGACGGTGTACAGTTCCGCCCCGCTGCCACTGTCCAGCGGCATCCCGCGCCCGACACCCACGATGCCATAGCAATGGGTCATCCAGGCCTCCCCCGTCTTGGGATCACGCGCGGCGGGGAAGATGTCGGAAATGCCGACCTCCGGCGCATAGGCATCTGGGTCGGGCAGCTTGGCAAAGGGCAGGGTTCTGGCCCCGTCCTTGATGGTGAATTCAGGCGCCAGCTTGTCCAGGGCCGTCTTCATGGGCTTGGGCGTTTCGTCCGGCATGCCCCACTGGGTCACGTAATTATCCTGCACACGGACGATGAACGTCCCCTCGTACCAGTTCTCCCGCGCCAGCTTGCGCATGTTCTCCACATGCACCGGGGCAAAGGCCGGCGCCAGTTCGATCACCACGCGCCCGCCTGGCAGGTCCATGTAGAACGTGTTCTCCGGCACCGGCACGCGCCAGTCGCCGGCGGGGGATGCCGCCAGCACCTCTGCCGGTGTGGCGCGCTTGGGCGCGTCCTGGGCGGCGGCAGGCAGGGAAAGGGCCAGAAGGGCAGCAGTGGCAAGCAGGGTCAGGCGCATGGGGGCTTCTTCTTTATGGATTGCCGGGGGTGGCAGCATCCCAGAAGCAGGCCCCCATCATCAAGGGCTGATGGTCCTGCCCGTGAACGGGTTCCAGCCCTTGGCCGCCAGCACGGCCCAGGCCGTGGCCCCCAGATGCGGTTGTCGGTAATAGAAGAAATCGGCCCCCTTGCTGTCAGGGCCGATGGCAAAGCCGGTGGACACCTTGTCCCCACGCGTGGCCCACAGGTACCCGCCGGGGCTGATATCACCGATCAGGCCTGCCAGCAGTTTTTCCGCCCGCTCCCGCTCCCCCACGGATGCCCAGGAAAGGGCCGCCTGTGCCGTGCCCTCCACCCAGACGCCATCGCGGTCGCCATTGAAATCATAACCGCCGGCCACGCCATGCACCTGATCCGCACGGTCGAGCGCCCGGCGCCAGTCACGCGACGACTCGGGCAGCAGCAGGGGCCAGAGCAAGGCATCAAGGCCGGAATTGCCGTCATTGACGCTCACGCCATCGGGCAGCGTGCCGGTCGGGAAATACCCCCCATCCGCCCGCCATAGCGTATTCAGGAAACCCAGCGCCGCCGCCTTGCCCGCCGCCCAGTCACCCCCCGGCACGCCGGCCCGTTCCAGCCAGCCGAACAAAGCGACAAGGTCGGTATTATGTTCGACCGACTTCCAGGTCAGGGCCTGGGTGCCCGCCCCGTCACCATGCACCCCGCCTGTAAACCCGCCCGAGCCCTTGGCATCGCGCGTATTGGTCAGGACCCAGGCGCCCAGTTTGGCCGCCCCCGCCCGGTATTTCGGCTCGTTCATGGCATCGGCGAGCGTCAGCAGGGCTAGCCCTGCCCAGGCGACATTGCCGGTGGCGGTTCCCACCTGATAGGCATCTTCCTCCCACCGTCCGGCCTTCTGGTTCCACCAGCCATTGGGCGGGATGGGAAATTCCTGCTGCGGCCCGGCGCGATAGGTGGTGCGCAGCCGCCCCATCGCCCCCGCCCGGTCATTCTCCACCGCTGACAACAGCGCATCGCCGATGCGCCTTGCCTTGGTGGCACGGCCACAGGCGACCAGGGCGATGGCGGCCAGCGCATTGTCATAGGTGAAAGCTGCATTCTTCAACGCATCCTCCGCCGGCGCGCCCGCGCCCGACGGGTGGTCGAAACTGCGCAGAAAGGCCGGCCCCTTACCGGGAACCGCATCAATGGCCACCGTCAGCGACCCGCACAGCCGGCTTTCCAGCAGGGTTGCTGCCGGCAAGGTTGACGGCTCCCGGCTCCCTTGTGCCCATGCAGGTGCTGGAAGGATCAGGATCGCCGCCAGCAGGGGAGTGAGAAGAACGCGCATCATGCAGTGGGCCGGGGGTGCAGCAGGTCATCGACGGCCACACGCAGCGCCGTTGCGATTCGGACCATGGCATCAACACTGCCGGGTTTACGTCCCGCCTCGATCTCGCTGAGGTATGAGGGGGAGACGCCGGCAGCCTGCGCCAACGCCTGCTGCGTCAGGCCACGGTACTGCCGGTAGGCGCGTACCGGTGACATGCCGTCCAGAATCTGCTCGATCAACTCTATCGGGAACGCTTCTTCCTCACCACGCTGCAGGCGGGCAAGGGCTTCCCGGCTTTCGGCTAGGTCCTGCGCATCTTCCAGCGCCTCCATCAGCGCTTCGAAATCGCTGCGATTTAAGGTGACGGTATCCGCATCTTCCCGCACCGGGCGCAATATGATGGCGTTCATCGATAGACCTCCCGACGGTTGCCGACCCTGGTGATCGTGACCGTCATCACGCCATTGTCGATCTTGTACAGCGCGCGCCAATCCCCATGCCGGATGCGACCGTCACCATCGCCGAACGACTTGGCCCATGCATGCCGGGCATAGGGATCGGCGGCGAACAGGTGCAATTTCTCCAGCATCGCCATCGCATCATGCCTCGGCATGCTCCGCAGGGTCTTTTGCGCGCCCGACAGGACAATCAGCTTCATTCCGCCATCTTCGCCAATAGCGAAGTTGTTGGCAAGGGATGATGCTTACCCCCGCACCCGCAGCCCCGCGGCCAGCGTTTCCACCAGTTCGGCCATCATCAGTTCCGGATCGGCACTGCTAACAGGGGCCAGGTTGCCGGACACGATGCCCTCCACCAGACCATTGACGGCGGCCCAGGT
>JAEMSB010000363.1 GCA_016463045.1 Niveispirillum sp. | reverse complement strand
GGCCATGGGGTATGAGGAATTCCTGTCCTGGCTGCTCTATTATTTCGCGCTGTTCGACGTGACCAAGACGCCGCAGCTTGAAATCGCCGATCCGCTGGGCATCGTCCATAGTCAGGCGATCGAGAATGGCGACCGGTCGTTCCGCGTCACCCTGAACGGCTCTGCGGCGGCGCAAACCCTGACATCGCGCTTCCTGAACCATTATCTGGGTGCGGGCGTGCAGCATGTGGCGCTCTCCACCGGCGATATCTTTGCGACCGCAAAGGCGTTGCAGGAACGCGGGCTGGAACGGCTGCCCATCCCCCGCAACTACTATGACGATATCGAGGCGCGGTTCGGCCTGGACCCCGAACTGGTGGAACGGATGGCAGCACACGACATCCTCTATGACCGGACCGACGAGGCCGAGTTCTTCCAGCTCTACTCCCGCGCCTTCGCCAAGCGCTTCTTCTTCGAATTCGTGCAGCGGTGCGGGTACGACGCGTACGGCGCCGCCAATGCCGCTGTCCGACTGGCCGCCCAATCCCGGTTCAACACCGACACGGTTTATTGAAGGCGCGGAACAGCGCCCACTAAAAGCAACAGAATCACGGAGGAAACATGTCCATCTGGTCCCGCCTGCTGCTGGGCGTTGCCTGCCTGTCCCTGCCCGTTATGGCATCCGCCCAGACCGTGAAGGTCGATGGCGGTGTGATTGAGGGCAAATTGCTGGACAGCGGCGTCAACGCCTTTCTGGGGGTGCCGTTCGCGGCCCCGCCCCTGCGCGATCTGCGCTGGCGCCCGCCGCAGCCGGTACAGGGCTGGAACGGTGTGCTGCATGCCGACCGTTTCGCACCCATGTGCCTGCAACCCATGCGCGGTTCCACCATCAACCATTATTTCGGGCACGAGGCGATCAGCGAGGATTGCCTGTACCTGAATGTCTGGGCACCTAAAGAACCGGCGCCGGCGGGCAAGCCCTATCCGGTGATGGTCTGGATCTATGGCGGGGCGTTCAATGTCGGCTCCGCCAGCATGCCCAACTATTCCGGAGAGTTTCTGGCAAAGCAGGGCGTGGTCTATGTCGCCCTCTCATACCGTGTCGGCACGCTGGGCTTTCTGGCCCATCCCGACCTTTCGGCGGAAGGCGGGGGAAATTCCGGCAATTACGGGCTGATGGACCAGATCCAGGGCCTGCGCTGGGTCCGCGACAATATCGCGGGCTTCGGTGGCGATCCCAGCAATGTCACCCTAGTGGGGCAATCGGCGGGATCGATGTCAATCGGCCTGCTGATGGCCAGCCCGGAGGCCAAGGGCCTGTTCCACCGCGCCGTCGGCATGAGCGGCAGCCCCTTCGGCGCCCTGCTACCCCCCATTCCGCTGGCCGATGCGGAGGCAGATGGCAAGCGGTTGCAGGACGCGCTGAAGGCCGGCTCCCTGGCCGACATGCGCGCGGTGGCCGGAGACCGGATCATCGCCACCGCCCTACCCCGCCGGTCACCCATCGTGCTGGATGGCAAGGTGCTGCCGCTGCCGCCCGATCAGGCGATGAAGACGGACGGGCACAGCGACGTACCGGTGATGATCGGCTTCACCCGTGATGAGAGCTTCCGCACGCTGGGCAGTGCCGCCGATCTGCCCGCCTATGAGGCGCTGATCCGTCAATCCTTCCCCGGCGTGGCGGACAAGGTTCTGAAGGCCTATGCAGTCAAGGATGCAGGCGGCATTCCCCGCGCCATCACCGATATCCAGCGTGACGCTACTGTAGGCAGGCAGGTCGCGGCGTGGGCAGACGCGCAGAAACAGCCGGCCTATGTCTGGTTGTTCACGCGCCGCCACCCCTATACACCGGGCATCCGCTTCGCCGACCATGATCCGGCGACGGTGGGCGCCTATCATACCGGCGATGTGCCCTACTGGCTGGGCACGCTGGACGCGCTGAACCTGTTCCGCCGCACCCGCGATTGGGAACCGGTGGATATGGAACTGGCCACCCGCATGCAATCCATGCTGCTGTCCTTCGCCAGGGGCGGGGCACCATCACCGGACTGGCCGCGTTTCGATCCGAAAAAGCCGCGCCTGATGGAACTGGGCGAGCAGGTGCGGCTGGCGGACTGGCCGCGCTATTCCACGCTGGACCTGCTGGGCGGGTGGGAAGCACCACCCCCGCCCCCCACCAGCACGCCGCGCGTGCGGGATTGAGGGAGGGCCAAGATGAAATACCTGCTTCTGCTGATGCTGCTGCTCTGTCCTACCACCATCCAGGCCTATGAACCCGTGCCCACACCCAGCCTGCGTCTGGTCCTGCAGGCCCGCGTCACCGTCGATCCGGCGGTGGAGGTGGGGGTGAGCGACCATGGCAAGCGCCGCTTCATCCCCATCACCGGCGGCACCTTCACGGGTGACGGGATCAAGGGGGAGGTCATGGCCGGTGGTGCCGACTGGCAGATCGACCGACCCGACGGCGTGCGGGAGATTGAGGCGCTCTATTCCCTGCGCACCGATGATGGCGCCGTCATCATCGTGCATAATAAGGGCCTGTCGGTGCCCGACCCACGTTACCTGATGACCACGCCCGCCTTCCACGCGCCCGCCGGGAAATATGAATGGCTGAACCGCCGCATTTTCGTAGGAAGGATCACGCCCGTGCCCGGTGGCGGGGCCGTGATCATCAGTGTCTTTGCGGCGGAAGGCTGAATTCGCTTCAAAACGCGCGGGGCCGCATTATCCTGTGGCCCCGCACCATCATCATCCAACGGATCATCCATGAACGCCCCGGCGCCCAAGTCGAAATCGGCAACCCCGGCCCGCAATCCCCGCGCCGCCGAAGCCGATGAGACCAAGGCCAATATCCTGGCCGTGGCCCGCCGCGAATTCGCCGACAAGGGCCTGATGGGTGCCCGCATCGACGAGATCGCGGAAAAGACCGACACGTCCAAGCGGATGATCTATTACCATTTCGGATCGAAGGAAGGGCTGTATCAGGCGGTCCTGGAACAGGAATATATCGCCATCCGTGATTCGGAGGCAGCCCTGCCCATCCTGGATGTCGGCGCGGAAGAGGCATTGAAGGCCCATATCCGCCTGACCTTCGACCACCATTTCAAGAACCCGGAATTCGTCCGGCTGGTGATGAACGAAAACATCCTGCACGGGTCGTTCATCGGCAATGTCGATGGCATCAAGCGCCGCAGCCAGCATGTAATCCAGGGTCTGAAGGCCATTCTGGACAAGGGCGTGGCCGAGGGGCTGTTCCGGGCGGATATCGACCCGGTCGAGTTGCACATGACCATCAGCGCGCTCAGCTTCTACAACGTCTCAAACCGCTACACCTTCTCCACCATCTTCGGGTACGAGCTGGGGTCCGAAACGGCTGCCGCGCGACGCAAGGAACAGGTGGTAGAGATCGTCATGACCTGGTGCCGCAAGGGCTGAAATGCGCTCCCCATAACGGATTTCCAGCATCCGCAAAGAAACGCACTGCGGTATAACAAACACAATTGACGACGTACGAACTGTTTCGTACATTAACTCTATCGAAAGAAAAGTCGGGCCCGTCTGGCATCGTCCGTCGGGACCCGCAAAATCAAAAATAAAGGTCGGGGGGAAGAATGAAGCGTTCCGTCACCGCCATATCCGCGTTCCTGTGCCTGTCGGCCATGGCCATCGGGCCTCTGGCCCATGCCGGTGGCGCCGATGTCGCGGCCAATGCCGCTGTCGGCGCCTCTGTACAGCAGGTGGGGGCCGATACCTTTTCCACCATCACGGTTCCGTTTGCCGGTGGCGTAACGGGGATGCCGGATGTGGTCTATAAGACCGTGCCCGGTTACCGGCCACTGAAGCTGGATCTGTTCCTGCCTCCGGGGGCGGGACAGGATGGCAAGACACGGCCCGTCATCGTCTATATTCATGGCGGCGGCTGGATGGGTGGTGGCCCACGCCGCAGTGCGGCCTTCCAGGATTGGCCCAAGGTTCTGGCCTCCATCGCGGCCCAGGGTTATGTCGTCGCCTCCGTCAGTTACCGTTTCTCTGGCGAGGCACCGTTCCCCGCTGCGGCCAAGGATGTGAAATCCGCCATCCGCTGGCTGCGCGCCAATGGTTCGCGGTTCGGTGTCGATCCCACGCGTTTCGCCGCCTGGGGACAGTCAGCGGGTGGGCATCTGGCGGCTCTTGTCGGGGCCAGTTGCGCCGATCCGGCCTTTGCAGAGGATGCACCGGCCCCCGCCCGTCCCGCCACCGTTGAAACAGTGCCCACGGGTGCGGGCGGGGTGGAACAGGCGTCGGATTGCGTACAAGCGGTTGTCTCCTGGTTCGGCATCTATGACCTTGCCACCATGCCCAGCTACCTGAACAAGGATGCGCCGCCGACGGAGCCGATGCGCCGGTTCCTGGGCTGCAATGGTAGCGGCTGTGACGCTGACCGGGTGCGCCAGGCCTCGCCCATCGCGCATGTCGATGCCAAGGACCCGCCCTTCCTGTTGCTGCATGGCAGGGACGACAATGTCGTGCCGGTGGCGCAGCAGGACCGGTTCGCCTCTGCCCTGGCCGCCGCCAATGTCTCTGTAAAGACCCGCATTTTCGACGGTGCCAACCATAGCTGGATCGCCGAAAAGCCTGAACGCACCGTGGAGGTCAGCCGTCAGGCGCTGGCCGACACGCTTGATTTCATCCAGACGGCAATCGGCCCCCGCTGACGGGGACCGGTCGCACAATCAGCAAAAGCAAAGCCGGGGCCCGTGCCGTTGCCGGAACGGTGACCCCTGCACGCCAAAAAGGGGAGGAAAACGTGGACAAGAAGATGATCAAGACGCGCCCGCCGGTGCATGGCCTGTTGCGGCAAACGGCCTCGCCGCTGGCCCTGTCGCTGGCCGCCGGCATGATGCTGGCATGCCCGGCGCTGGCACAGCAGGCCGATGCTGGCAAGACGGAGCTGATCGAAGAGATTGTGGTCACCGGCTCCCTGATCCAGCGGCCCAACAATGTCGCGGTCAGCCCCATCACCACCGTATCGACGGAATCCATCAAGGAAAGCGGCCAGGTAGAGGTTGAGGCGGCGCTGAATCAGCTGCCTTCCTTCACCGCCGCCGGCACGTCCAGCACAGGCGGACAGGGCGGCGGTGGCCGCGCCAGCCTCAACCTGCGCGGC
>JAEMSB010000362.1:4520-5136 GCA_016463045.1 Niveispirillum sp. | reverse complement strand
ATGGATCATGGGGTCAGCCTTCGATCTTCGAGAAGTCGGCGATCAGGTTCAGCGTCGCACGGATCTGACTCAACAGGCGCAGGCGGTTGGCGCGAACCGGCGCTTCCGGCGCATTCACGGTCACCTTCTCGAAGAAGGCATCCACCGGCGCGCGCAGGGCCGCGAAGGCCGCCATGGCACCGGTGAAATCTTCTACCTCGATCAGGGGGGCCGCCTGTTTGTGGGCCGCGACCAGGGCATCGGCCAGGGCCTTTTCTTCATCCTGGGTCAGCAGGCCGGCATCGACGGCGCCGTCATGCGGGCCGTCCTTCTTTTCCTCGATGCGCAGGATGTTGCTGGCGCGCTTGGATGCCGCCAGCAGGTTCTTGCCGTCGTCGGTGGCGAGGAAGTTGGACAGCGCATCGACGCGGGCCAGCAGGCGGACGAAATCATCCTCACCACCCAGCGCCAGCACGGCGTCGATCAGGTCGTGGCGGACGCCCTTTTCCTTGAGGGAGACCTTTAGGCGGTCGTAGAAGAAGGAGAGGAGATCATCAGCTAAGGGTTGGAAACTGACAACACTATCGTTCTCAATGCTGGCTTCGAGTGCGGGCTGCGAAATTGCAGGCGTGTTAGC
>JAEMSB010000362.1:0-4510 GCA_016463045.1 Niveispirillum sp. | reverse complement strand
GTGTTAGCCGCAGCAGCAACAAAAAGGGCACCCAGCTTCACCCGCAGCCCGTTCTCCACGATCAGACGGATCACGCCCAGCGCCGCACGGCGCAGGGCGAACGGGTCGCGGGAACCCGTCGGCTTCTCGTCGATGCCGAAGAAGGCCACCAGCGTGTCGATCTTCTCGGCCAAGGCGACCGCCACCGACACCTTATCGGTCGGCACGCGGTCGGAAGGGCCCAGCGGCTTGTAATGGTCGGCAATCGCCTCGGCCACGGGGGCGGGCAGGCCTTCGTGATAGGCGACGTAGCGGCCCATGATGCCCTGGACCTCGGGGAACTCGCCCACCACGCCCGTGGTCAGGTCGGACTTGGACAGGCGGGCGGCGAGTGCTGCCTGTTCCACCACCGTCGGGTCCCAGTTCAGGGCCTTGGCGATGGCGACCGACAGGGCCTCAATCCGCTCCACCCGCTGCGCCAGGGTGCCCAGCTTGGCATGGAACGTGATGTCCTTCAGACCCGGCACGCGGTCGGCCAGATTGACCTTCAAATCCTGGTCCCAGAAGAACTTGGCGTCCGACAGGCGGGCGCGCAGGACGCGTTCGTTCCCGGCGATCACGGCCTTGCCGCCATCGATGGTGGTGCGGTTGGCGACCACGACAAAGCGCGGCGCCAGCGTGCCGTCGGCGGTTTCCAGGGCGAAGTAGCGCTGATGCGTGCGCATCGACGTGGTCAGCACCTCTGCCGGGACATCCATGAACTGGTTATCGATGGCACCGGTCAGGACCACGGGCCATTCCACCAGACCCGCGACCTCTTCCAACAGGCCCGGATCATCCTTCAACACGAAGCCTTCCGCCTTTGCCGCCGCCTGCGCGCCAGCCAGGATCAGGCGCTTGCGCTCCTCCCGGTCCAGCACGACATGGGCGGCGGCCAGCTTGGCGGCATAGTCAGCATAGCTGCTGACGGTTAGGGCGCCCGGCGACAGGAAGCGGTGGCCTTCCGTCTGGTTGCCATAAGCAATGCTCTTGCCCCCCAGGTCCAAGGCGCCGGGGATCACGGCGCCGTCGAACAGGGCCAGGATGGAATGCAGCGGGCGGACCCACAGGAATTCATTGGCGCTCCAGCGCATGGACTTGGGCCAGGGCAGTTCGCGGATGGCGGCGTCGATGATGCCGGGCAGGGCGTCGATAGTAGCGCCACCCTTCTTTTCGATCACCGCGAAATAGAACACACCCTTGCCGGTGTCGCGCTGTTCAGCCTGATCGATGCTGGACAGGCCGGCGGATTTCAGGAACCCGGCCAGCGCCTGTTCGGGGGAGCCGACGCGCGGACCCTTCTTTTCCTCCCGCACATCGGCTTGGGCTGTCGGCAGGCCATCAACCAGAAGGGCCAGACGGCGGGGGGTGGAATGGGCCTCGGCCTTGGTGAAGGCGATACCCGCCGCCGACAGCTTGTCCGTCACCAGACGCTTGAAATCATCGGCAGCGCGCACCTGCATGCGGGCCGGGATTTCTTCCATGAACAGTTCGATCAGCAGTTCGGCCATTTTGGTCACAAGCGTCCGGTGATTATCGTTCTGGTGTCGTAATGAGTGTGCTTAGGCGGCCTTGCCCTTGCGGTAGCCGTCCGCCAGCCACGCCTCGCAGCAGGCCTTGGCAAGCGTGCGTACCCGCAGGATATAGCTCTGTCGTTCCACCACCGAAATGACCCCGCGCGCGTCCAGCAGATTGAACAGATGGCTGGCCTTGATGCACTGATCATAGGCCGGCAGGGCCAGGCCATGGGACAGCAGGGCCGCGCACTCCTTCTCCGCATTCTGGAAATGCTGCAACAACATCTCTGTGTTCGCATATTCAAAATTATGCGCGGAGTATTCCTGTTCGGCGCGGTGGAACACCTCGCCATATTTCACCGCCGGGCGGTCGCCCACGGGATCGTTGAAGCGCAGGTCGTAAACATTCTCCACGCCCTGGATATACATGGCCAGCCGTTCCAGACCATAGGTCAGTTCAGCCGCCACCTTCTCCACCCCGATGCCGCCCACCTGCTGGAAATAGGTGAACTGCGACACTTCCATGCCGTCGCACCAGACCTCCCAGCCCAGGCCCCAAGCGCCCAAGGTCGGGCTTTCCCAGTCATCCTCGACAAAGCGGATATCGTGCAGGGCCGGATCAACGCCCAATGCCACCAGGGACTGCAGGTACAGGTCCTGGATGTTGGCCGGCGACGGCTTCATAATCACCTGGAACTGGTAATAATGCTGCAGGCGGTTGGGGTTTTCGCCATAGCGGCCATCCTTGGGACGGCGGGACGGCTGCACGTAGGCGGCATTCCAGTTGTCGGGGCCCAGCGCCCGCAAGGTGGTGGCCGGGTGGAACGTGCCCGCGCCCACTTCCATGTCGTAAGGCTGCAGCACGAGGCAGCCTTGCGCTGCCCAGAAATTCTGCAGGGTCAGGATAACGCCCTGGAAGGAGAGGGGTTCTTTCGCCGCCATGGTCCCGATACTTCACACGCTTGTTACACTGCATCGCACCTTAGAGGGCGCCAAGGGCCAAATCAAGGCAACGACCTGACTACGTTCTGTGCGGGGAACGCAGGGCTGAAGGTTGGTTTATTGCGCGGGGGCGCTGTATCAGCCCACCGACAGATACCGCGCCGAATGCAGGTCCAGCGGGTTGTCGACCCAGCCTTTCAGCTTCGGGCTGACCAGACGGCGGCTGGCCTGACGCATAACGGGGATCATGGGCATGTCGGCCATGGCGATCTTTTCCGCCACGGCCAGTTTGGCGCGGAAATCATCCAGGGTCAGGGCCTGATCCACTTCCTCCATCGCCCGGTCCAGGGCGGGGTTGATATAGCCGGGTCCCA
Organism: Niveispirillum sp.; assembly: GCA_016463045.1. Taxonomy (GTDB): domain Bacteria; phylum Pseudomonadota; class Alphaproteobacteria; order Azospirillales; family Azospirillaceae; genus Niveispirillum. The sequence continues at coordinate 1,659 of JAEMSB010000362.1, read as the reverse complement.
CGGTATTGGCGCGTGAGCGCAGCAGGTTCAGATATTCGGTGACCAGCCCCACGGCCCAGGTGATGCGGACAATATCCGGGTAGGTATGTTCCTTCATCCGGCTGACCACGATCTTGAATTCCTGGTTCGACAGAATGGTCTTCACGCCCAATGTCTGCTGCCACATGGCGGCGACGGCGACGGCCACCTGCCGGTTCAGCTCGTTGGTGTTGTACAGTAGTTCCAGCGACAGCGGCTTGTCGGGTCCATATCCGGCCTTGGCGAACAGGGCCTTGGCGCGTGCGATGCGTTCGGCAGGGGGCAGATCGGCCCAGTCCGGCTTGGGCGGGGTGTATCCGACCAGCCCCTCCGGCGTCATGGCATAGGCCGGCAGTTCGCCCCCCTTGGTGATCTTCTCCACAATCACCTTGCGGTCGATGGCCATGGATAGGGCCACGCACAGGTCGGGATTATCCTTCCACGGCGCCTTGGTCAGGTTGGGGATCAAGAAGAAGGTGCTGGCGCGGTAGGCCAGACGCAGACTGTCGGCCAGATTGGCGCGGGCCCAGTCCAGCTGGGTCGGCGGCACCTCCTTGGTGGCCAGCAATTCGCCAGCGCGGAACCGTTTCAGTTCCGTCTGCAAATCCTCCGTCACATGGTACTTGGCGCCGGCCACCGCGATGGATTTCGCCCTGTGGTAATGCGGGTTCACGGCCAGGGTGTAATGGCTTTGCGGTACGGCGCCTGTCAGCATGAAGGGCCCATTGCCGATCAGCTTTCCCGGCTGCGCGAAGCTGTCGCCATGCTGGGCCATCGAGGCGCGGTGCAGGGGGGAGAGGATCCAGTAGGCGGTATAGACGGTCAGGTCGGGCTTGGGATGTTCCAGCGTGACCTTCAAGGTGCGGTCATTCACCGCCTCCACGCCCAGGCTGGCCGGGTCCTTGCCGGTTTGCAGGATGGGCAGCGCGTTCTTGATCGGCGCAATCCATTCCGGCAGGCCCAGCAGGGTAGTGGGCGTCACGGCCCGGCGCCAGGCAAAGACGAAATCAGCCGCCGTCACGGCGCTGCCGTCCGACCATTTGGCATCACCGCGCAGATAGAAGGTCCAGGTCAGGCCATCGGCGCTGGTTTCCCAGCGTTCGGCCACGCCGGGGATGATGGCGCCATCGGCGGCAAAACTGGTCAGTCCTTCCCATAGCTCAATGAACAGCTGTCCGGCCACGATGGTAGTGGATTTATGCGGGTCCAGCGTGTCCACATCCGGGCCCAGGCCGATATCGACCACGGGCTTGCCCTGCGCCAGGACGGGGGACGAGGGGACGAGAAAGGGCAGGGCAGCACCAGCCGCCAGAACGCCACGCCGGGTAATTCCACGCATGATCAAGCACTTGATCCTTATCCAATCCGCCAGGGGAGACTGGACCGTTGCGGCACCTCTGTCGAGGGCCTATAGCACCAACACACCCTTTTCCTGCCCCGGCGACGCCTTTGGCCCGCCATAAAGCGGGGCAAGGATAAAGCATCAGGCCGGGATCATCCGGCCCTTGTGGGAGCGGCGGCCCGACAGGAAAGGCCGCCGGTTTGGGGATGAAACGCTGGGTGGCCGCACTGGCCGGGTTGATGGTGATGGGTCAGGCCGGCACGGCCCTGGCCGGTTCGGTGACCTTGTTCTCCGAACCC
>JAEMSB010000361.1 GCA_016463045.1 Niveispirillum sp. | reverse complement strand
CCCTGTTCGTGGCGGCGGAAAGCGGGGTAGCAGCGCCCCTGGTGACCGCCGTCACTGCGGCGGCGGGAAAGCCCGTCGCATTCCTTGTGGGTCCGGAGGGGGGATTTGACCAACAGGAACTTGATGCCCTGCGCCGCCTGCCTTTTGTGGTAAGCGTGGGCCTGGGGCCGCGCGTGCTGCGCGCCGACACCGCCGCTTTCTCCGCCCTTGCCGTCTGGCAGGCGACGGGGGGCGACTGGCGGTCGGCCGACGGTGATGCAAGGCCGCCCAATCGCACCTGACTGATCCCGCCCGCCGTCTTTGCAACGTCCTTCGCGTTAAGGAACAAACCGAATGTCCGCACCTCCGACGTCGCGCGGCGAACCGATCACCGACCGCCGGCAACTGGTCGAGTATCTGGAAAGTGGGTCAAAGCCGGCCAGCGATTGGCGCATCGGCACCGAGCATGAGAAGTTTGTTTTCCGGGGTCCCGACCATGCTCCCGTCCCCTATGCCGGCCCTGGCGGGATCGGTGAGATCCTGGGTGAGTTTCAGCGGCGATTCGGCTGGGAACCCGTGCGGGAGGGCGACAATATCATCGCCCTGACCAAGGGCATGGCCAATATCAGCCTGGAACCGGGCGGGCAGTTCGAACTGTCGGGCGCACCGCTGGTCAGCATCCACCAGACCTGTGGGGAGGTGGGGCAGCATCTGGCGGAGGTGCGGGCCATCGGCCAGGATCTGGGCTTCGGCATGCTGGGCATGGGCTTCAATCCGAAATGGAAGCGGTCCGACATCCCCTGGATGCCCAAGGGCCGGTACAAGATCATGGGCTCCTACATGCCCAAGGTCGGGACGCTGGGCCTGGACATGATGACCCGGACCTGTACCGTGCAGGTGAACCTGGACTTCGCGTCCGAAGCTGACATGGTGAAGAAGTTCCGGGTGTCGCTGGCCCTGCAACCCATCGCCACGGCCCTGTTCGCGGCCAGCCCCTTTATGGAGGGCAAGCCCAACGGCTTCCAGAGCTACCGTTCCCATATCTGGACCGACACGGACAAGGACCGCACCGGCGACCTGCCCTTTGTGTTCGAGGATGGATTCGGGTTCGAACGCTATGTCGATTATGCGCTCGATGTGCCGATGTATTTCGTCTATCGCGACGGGCAGTATCTGGACGCGTCGGGCCTGTCTTTCCGCGACTATCTGAATGGCAAGCTGCCGATTCTACCGGGCGAATTGCCGTTGATGACCGACTGGTCGGACCATATGACGACCATGTTCCCGGAAGTGCGCCTGAAGAAATATCTGGAAATGCGTGGGGCCGATGCCGGTCCCTGGGGCCGCCTCTGCGCCCTGCCCGCGCTCTGGGTCGGCTTGCTGTATGACACCAGTGCGCTGGATGCCGCCTGGGATCTGGTGAAGGGCTGGACCCAGGAAGACCGCGCCACCCTGCGCCGCGATGTGCCGCGTCTGGGGCTGTCCACGCCGTTCCAGGGCGGAACGGTGCAGGATGTGGCCCGCCGCGTCGTCGATATCGCCCGCGAAGGTCTGCGCAGCCGGGCTCGTACCGCCGGCATGGGCGATGATGAAACACACTTCATCGAACCGCTGATCGCCATCGCGGAGTCGGGCCGGTCCCTGTCGACCGAGATGCTGGAGAAGTTCCAAGGCGCCTGGGGTGGGAACATCGACCACGCGTATAAGGACTATGCCTACTGATTAGGCGGCTATCCCAGGGCGGCAATAAGATTGCCGCCCTATACGCCCGGTGGTAACTCCATTGTCGCTTGCGACTAATTTTGATACAATATTCCCCGTGTTTGGCATGCTAGATGCGGCCAGGAGGAAGGACGCTCCGCGTTGGACATCCGCTTCGGGGAATTCACCGACAAGGCGCTGGAACAGGAATTCCGTTCAGCGACCATGACGCGGGAGGTGCGGCGGCTTAGGATCGGGCTGCTGACCCTGATGCTTTTCCGCATCATCCTCATCGCCTTCGATTTCCACAATCTACCGCTGGAACAGGCGGTGGGGCAGTTTCTACCGCTGCGCAGTTCCATGCTGCTGCTATCCCTGGCAATCCTCATATTGCCGGCAAGGCCCCGATTCTACACGCTGCGCCACGTTGGTATCATCCTGCTGCTGACAGGCGTGTTCGCCATCAATGGCACCGGCCCGCTATGGTCCGCCGAGCCGCAGACCCCGCTGGGGCTCAGCTTTATGGTCACCATCATCGTGACCATGAACTATGTGCTTCTGCCCACCCGCTTGTCCTGGATGGTTGCTTGGGGCGTAGTCGCCAGCCTTTGCCACCTGTTCATCGTCCTGCCGCTGACGGGGCCAACACCATTGCAAACAAAGATGGCGATGGCCATGCTGCTGACGGCCAACATCGCTGGCGCTTTCATAACGTCGCAACTGTCCAGCCTGCAGCGGCGCGATTACCTGCATCTGCGACAGTTGGAGCGGGCAAACCGCGACCTGCGGGAGCGGGAGGCGGTGATCGCCGAACAACGTGACCGCCTGACCCAGCATGTCCAGGCGCTGGAAGAAGCGCAGCAACGGCTGCTGGATACGCGGGATGAACTGGTGCGCGCCGAAAAGCTGGCGGCCCTGGGCGGCATGGTGGCCGGGGTAGCGCATGAACTGAACACGCCTGTCGGCATCGCACTGACCGCCATCACCCATGTCGAAGATGGGATCACCGAGCTGGATCAGACGGTGGCCGCCGGCAAACTGACCCGGTCTAAGCTGGGTGAATATCAGGATATGCTGCGGGAAAGCGCGCAACTGGTTCACGTCAATATCGCGCGGGCCGCCGAACTTGTGCAGAGCTTCAAACAGGTGGCGGTCGATCAGGCGAGCGAGGAACGGCGTACCTTCCTGCTGCGCCAATATATTGAGGAGGTCCTGGCCAGTCTGGCACCCCGCCTGCGCCGGGAACCGCACCTTATCAGCTTTGACTGCCCCCCTGACCTGGAGATGGACACCTATCCCGGCGCGCTGTTTCAGGTTCTTACCAACCTGCTGATGAACGCCGTCATCCATGCATTCGAACCCGGCCAGCGGGGTGCCATCACACTGACCGGCCGGGCCTTGCCCGATGATCGAGTGGAATTGCAGTTCCGCGACAATGGACGTGGCGTCAGTCCGGATCATCTGCAACGCCTGTTCGAACCATTCTTCACGACCAACCGCGCCCGGGGCGGGTCGGGGCTGGGGTTGCATATTGTCTATAACCTCGTGACGCAGTCGCTGAAGGGCAGGATAGGCGTGACATCGGTGGAGGGAGAGGGCACATGCTTCACTCTCACCCTACCGCGCCACATGCCGCAGGCAGAGGTGGCCGCCACAGAGCTGGAAATAGCCTGAATCCGGGTCGCGAGGGTGTAAGCGGATTTCCCTCGCCAATTGGGTACGCCAGACATAGCGACGCGACGGACGGGCAGTAGAAATGCCACTGGGAATGACAGGAATCAGCCACCTCTGCTTGCAGGGCTGTTGCCGTCTGTACACCAATTCCATAGGATGCCGCACAGGTTGCGCGCCGCGCGGCCATCACGGGAGAGGCACGCGCCGCCCAAATGTTAAGGTTTGGGGAATTCGCCGATAAGGCGATGGAACAGGATTTCCGTCAGCACATGCTGGACACGGAGGCCAGAGGCTTGCGGCGCAACCTGCTGGCGCTGGCCGCCTTCTACCTGCTGGCGGCATCGTTGGATTTTGTCTATTTCAGCCTGGAAACCGTCCTGACCGTGATGATGCCATTACGGGGCGTGGTCTATGTGCTGATCATCGCCACCATGCTGGTGCCGGTAAAGACCAAGTTCGTGGGCCTGCGATATGGTCTTGTGCTGCTGACGCTGTCCTATATCTGGGCCATCACATCGGCGGGGGCGCTGCTGATTCATCGCGGGGGACAGGTGGGCCTGACGGTCAGCTTCTTCGTGATGATCGTCGTGTTGATGAACTATCTGTTCCTTCCGACGCGGGTGATCTACATGATCCCCTGGGGTGTGGCGGCCAGCGGCCTCTATATCGGCCTGTTCATGCCGGCATCGGGTGCCACGGCGTCACAGATGAGCACCGCGACGGTCATGCAGTCGCTGGCCAATATCTTCGGCGCCTTCACTGCCTATCAGCTATCAACCCTGCGCCGTATGGAGTTTCAGCGCCTGCGCGCCCTGCAGGCCGAACAGGCTCGTCTGAAGGAAGCCAATACTGAGCTGCTTCGCCGTGAAGCCATCATCGCCAATCAGCGCGACGAGCTGGCCCACAAGGTCGCAGAACTGGAAGAGGCGCAGCAACAGTTGGGCGAAACCCGCAACAGCCTGACCCAGGCGGAGAAGCTGGCCAGCCTGGGCCGGCTGGTCGCCGGGGTGGCGCATGAGCTGAACACGCCCATCGGCATCGCCCTGACCGCGATCACCCATCTGGAGGATGTTGTCACCTCCCTGGACAAGACGGTGGCCGCCGGCAAGCTGACCCGCAGCCAGTTGACGGAGCATCAAGGCACGCTGCGCGACAGTGCCCATCTGGTCCACACCAATATCGGCCGCGCCGCCGAACTGGTGCAGAGTTTCAAACGGGTGGCCGTGGATCAGGCCAGCGAGGAACGGCGCGATTTCCTGCTGGGCGCCTATATCGACGAGGTGCTGCAAAGCCTGGCGCCACGGCTGCGCGGGGAACCGCACCGTGTCCTGGTCGAATGCCCCGCCGGCATCCATATGGACAGCTATCCCGGCGCCCTGTTCCAGGTGCTGACCAACCTGATCATCAATGCCCTGATCCATGCCTTCGGCCCGGACCGTCAGGGCACCATGAAGATCACGGTACGCGAGTTGCCCGATGATCAGGTGGAATTGCGGTTCCAGGATGATGGCAAAGGTGTGCCCGCCGCCCACATGGACCGGCTGTTCGAACCCTTCTTTACCACCAACCGCGCCCGGGGCGGTTCCGGCCTGGGCCTGCACATTGTCTTCAATCTGGTGACGCAGTCACTGCAAGGCGTGATCAGCGTCAGTTCCGCAGAAGGTCGCGGAACCTGCTTCACCCTGACCCTTCCCCGCCACCTGCCCCGGGAAGAGGGGGTGGCGCTGGAAAGGGCGGCGGGGTGAAGTGGCACCCGCGCCCCCCACGCGATCAGGCCAGCTGCTGCTG